>DAOVYA010000319.1 GCA_030635865.1 Gammaproteobacteria bacterium
AAACAGCCAGAGGGCGGCAGGGACGGGAACAGCGGATGGAAGTGATTGTCCCGCTATACCCAGCACGGCCATTGGTACAGGGCTTGGGCCTATGATGCTGGGGGAAGCCTGTAATTTAACGTAGTTGAGCGTTGTCGGGAGTACAAAAGTACTGAGATCAATGAAGGCATTATTGTTGTATGTACCCAGGTCTACAGATTCGTCGCTTCCGCTTCCGTCGAAGACGTTTGTTGCACTTACATATACCCTGAAGGTTTCATTCAGCGTACCCGGGAATTCTTCATCACCAATGACCCAGAGTGAGCCATCGCCAAAGATTCCTGCTGTCATCTGGACTGTCAGGGTGCTGTTTAACGTAGGGGTGGCAAAACTGCTGCCGACTCGTTTGGCAAGTACGACACCAAGAGTTGTGGTTGGCGGGCTCCCGGGATCGCCAAGCACATCGGTCAGGGGGTTCCCGAGGACTATGGCGTCAACTTCATTTGAATCGACAACAGTACCCCCATACACGCAATTGACGGTGCATAAATACGAGGCATGGGCAAGGTTGCCTGTGGCAAGAAGCCACACGGCGACAATCAGTAAACTCGCTTTTTTAAACTGCATTTATTTTTTTGTGGTCCATCACCGCAGGTCATTAACCACTGACGCCTGCAACTGGTCCCGCACTCCATCAATTAAAAATTATCTGTTATCTTTTAAATCCGTCAGTACATCCGTGCCCTTATTGTTTTTACCGCAGTGGCCAAGTGGGCTGTAAATTACTCAAAATATAGTCCATTCTAACTTGCAATATTCAAGCCAGAAAACAGAAGTCTATGATTGATCATATGGTTATATACTGAAGCAGGATCTGTCGGGGCGAGAAACAGGCTTGCAGCTGTAATATATTCCGACAGGTTTATGTCAATTTTTACACTTTTCTTTACACAGTAATTTCATGGGCCCCGGGTTTGCCATGTCAAATAACACGCCAGTGGATGCATCGTTGACACCGGAAATGACGCGCTATCTGCATGTGGTGGCTGCGGTTGTCGTTGATGAACAGGACAGGGTCCTGATCAGCCAGCGTCCCGCGCATGCCCATCTGGGTGGTTTGTGGGAATTTCCGGGGGGCAAGCTGGAAGCGGGGGAAATCCCGGAGGTGGGGCTCAAGCGTGAACTGCATGAGGAGCTTGGAATAACAGTACATGCAGCCCGGCCCTTGATCCGTGTTTTTCATACGTACCCGGACAAGCCGGTGCTGCTGGATGTATGGCGGGTCACCCGCTACAGCGGCGAACCGGCAGGCCTTGAAGGCCAGCCAATTGACTGGATTGCTGCAGATAAACTTGAAGACAGGGTGTTCCCGGCTGCCGATAAACCGATTATCAAGGCAGTGCAACTGCCGGAGTGCTACCTGGTCACGCCGGAACCCGGTCCGCGCTTTCTTGAAAAGCTGGAACGCGCGCTTGCAGGGGGTATATCGCTGGTTCAATTGCGGGCGAAGGCCGTGTCGGCAGCCGATTACAGGACGTTAGTGTCGGCGGTGCAATCTGTCTGTCGCGATGCCAATGTGCGTTTATTGCTGAATGCAGATCCGCAACTTGCGGAGCAGCTGGGCGCAGACGGTGTGCATTTGAACAGCACGCGTTTGATGGCCTGTTCAGAGCGGCCAGCGGGGCTGCAGTGGGTAGCCGCATCCTGTCATTCGCAGGCAGAGGTGCAGCATGCAGGCGCCCTTGGACTGGACTTTATCGTGGTGTCGCCTGTACAAAAGACGCGCAGTCATCCCGGTGCGGTTACCCTTGGTTTTGATGGTTTGCGGGTCCTGACCGAGTTGGCGACTGTACCTGTGTATGCGCTTGGTGGTATGAGTGAAGTCGACCTCGATCAGGCATTCCGGCATGGCGCGCAGGGGATTGCTGCTATCAGCGGGCTTTGGAAATAGGAAATCTTTGCCACTGAGGGCACAGAGTTCTCAGAGAAAACCCGATCTCGCGCAAAGCTTCCGCTCCTGCTCACGCCCCTTACCTACATCCCTGTAGGCAAAGGCGCAAAGAAAACAAGGACAGTGGAAAGCTGCTCTCAAACCTGTAACGGTTATTGACAGAGCAAGCCGCTGTAATTTCCCCTGAGAGTCCGGAAACGAGGCCTGCCCGGTCGTTTAGTCGCTTCTAATATAATCAATGTCTTAAAGACAGGAACCGACCCTAAACCGAAGTTCACAGTCTTATGCTGGATGTCTGAAATGCAGCAGAAAGTTGCCATTCTGATCAAGTAATCTCCATGCCAGATAAGGTAAGGGCCACAGAACCAAGAAAGGCCGCTGTGCCGGGGGGGGTTATTCAGCATCTTTTCTGCTTGATTGATCTGCAACAGTATTCGTTTGCAAAATATGTAGATAATAGCTGTTACATCAGAAATGATCCTCTTATAAGGGCAACACAAAAATGATCGATCTTTACTGCGAACGTCTCGGTCCTGGAATTTGGGCCGAACCGATCAATGCCCTTACCAACCTATCATTCTTGGTTGCAGCATTTGCAGCGTGGCGACTGGCAGATCAATGCCGTTCGCTGTCAGTCGTGACCAGACTGCTGATTGGCCTTATGGTAGCCATAGGTATAGGCAGTGGGCTTTTCCATAC
>DAOVYA010000030.1 GCA_030635865.1 Gammaproteobacteria bacterium
AGTTCTTTGAGCAGTACTACGGGATCTGTATTTGTAATGTTTTCCATGTTCTGTCTACGCGGCGAGGGTTTCGGAAATCAGGTCCATTAATGTGCCTTCCTTGACCGGCTTTATGACATAATTGCTAGCACCCTGGCGCATACCCCAGACACGATCGACCTGCTGGTCTTTACAAGTCACTATGATGACCGGGATGGAGGATGTTTCCGGATTCGAGGATAGTTCCCGGGTTGCCTGAAAACCGTTCAGTCCGGGCATGACAACGTCCATAAAAATCAGGTCCGGTCGCTCGCGTTTCGCGACCTCGATTCCTTCTTTGGCATCAGAAGCCGTCAAGATAGTAAATCCGTTCTTCTCCAGGATTTTCTTCAACAGCTGCGTATCAGTTGGTGAATCATCAATAATCATAATTTGCGTCATAGGAATTCCTCTGTTAGCTCTCGCCCTGTTCCCCGGTCCTGCCTTCATGCTGCTTGATGGCACTCAATAGTTCTTCCCTGGTAAACGGCTTCGTAATATAGTGATCAGATCCAACAACCCTTCCACGGGCACGATCAAACAGCCCATCCTTGCTGGAAAGCATGATCACTGGCGTATGCCTGAATACCTTGTGGTGCTTGATCAGTGCACAAGTCTGATAGCCGTCCAGGCGCGGCATCATGATGTCCAGAAAAATCAGGCTCGGTTGATGGTCAGCAATCATGCTGAGGGCCTCGAATCCGTCAGTCGCAGTAATCACCTGGTAACCTTCTTTCTTGAGCAGGGCCTCGGCAGTCCGGCGGATTGTCTTGCTATCATCGATGACCATGACTGTAAACGGGCTCGCAACTTCCTCCCCGGTACTCCCTGCCTCGTCCTCGCTCACCTCACCTGCCGGTACACTGCTTTGCATGATTACCCCTATCCGATTGATATTTTTCAATATTTAACTTATAAACAGTTGCATTCGTCATCCAGTCCCGCCGTCCCGGGAACCTGGCAGGGCAAATTAATTTAGTATTGTCCTGCAACCACATTGGGTTATCGTCATATTCGCGGCAAACTTTATACCGCCATTGCCTTACTGAAAGCGGCCCTGCCGCATCGTGAAAAACAGGAACTCTATGAATATCAAGCTCGGCGTAGTTATGGACCCGATCGGGGCAATCCACTTCCACAAGGACAGCACGCTGGCCATGCTGCTGGCCGCGCAGGCGCGCGGCTGGGAGCTCTATTACATGGAACAGCCGGATCTGTTCCTGCAAGACGGTCGCTGCTATGCAGGGCTAAGCCGCCTGGCTGTCAGGGACGATGAAAGTGACTGGTTCAACCTCTCTGACCCACACATGGCCCCGCTCGATGAACTCGACGTGATATTGATGCGGAAGGACCCGCCAGTGGATTTGGAATTCATGTACACCACCTTCCTGCTGGAACGAGCCGAGGCCCATGGTGCGCTCGTCGTTAACAGGCCGGCTGCATTGAGAAATGCGAACGAAAAACTTTATACCGCCTGGTTCCAGGATTGCTGCCCACCGACGCGGGTCAGCCGTGACATAAAACGACTGAAGGACTTTCTCGAGGAACACGGTGATATTATAGTTAAACCGCTCAATGGCATGGGTGGTGCATCAGTATTCAGGATTCAGACTGATGACCCTAACGTTAACGTAATCATGGAAACCATTACCGACAATGGCATGCAGAGTGCCATGGCACAACGTTATATCCCCGAGATCAGCGCTGGAGATAAACGTATCCTGATGATTGATGGCAAACCCTTCCCGCAGGCATTGGCGCGTATCCCGGCTACCGGCGAGACGCGCGGCAACCTTGCAGCTGGCGGAACAGGCAAAGGCGTTGACTTGAGTGAGCGTGATCGCTGGATTTGCGAACAGGTCGGACCGGCACTGAGTGAACAGGGGCTGTTGTTCGTCGGGATCGATATCATCGGTAATTACCTGACCGAGATCAATGTCACCAGCCCGACCTGTATACGCGAACTCGATAGCATCTATCATGCTGATATTGCAGGGGAACTAATGGATGCCATTGAAAAACGGTTACAGCCCCGGACATGAATCCGACCCGCCTGTTTATTGTCCTGCTGCTGTCGCTGGTGGCCACCGCCTGCAACCAGGATAATAGTGACATCTTCCACGACCAGTTCTTTGCCTTCGGCACCCTGATTGACCTGACCCTGTACGACGTCGATCCCGCCACGGCCAGGCAGGCCAGTGAACAGGTTGAACAGGACTTCCAGGATATGCACGGCAGCTGGCATGCCTGGCAAGCAGGTGATTTGACAAGGCTCAATGAGCAACTCGCCAGCCAGGAAACCGTAACGGCAGATCCGTCCATCCTGCCCCTGATCAGGGAGGCCAATCGGCTGTCGCAACTCAGTAACGGTTTGTTCAATCCTGTAATCGGGGAACTGGTTGCCCTGTGGGGTTTTCATGACAATCCATTACCCATCGGGACTTTGCCGGATAAAGACACGCTCAAAAAACTTGTCGCGCAGTTGCCGTCTGCCGCTGACATTACTATCGAAGGC
The DNA here is from genome assembly GCA_030635865.1 of Gammaproteobacteria bacterium. Taxonomy (GTDB): domain Bacteria; phylum Pseudomonadota; class Gammaproteobacteria; order UBA9214; family UBA9214; genus UBA9214. The sequence continues at coordinate 2,534 of DAOVYA010000030.1, forward strand.
AACCGTATCAGTACCCGCAACCCGGCAGCTCGCTATGACCTCGGTGCCTTCGCCAAGGGCTACGCAATTGACCGGGCCATCGACCGCCTGCGCGAACTGGGCATCAGGAACGCCATTATCAATGCCGGTGGTGATCTTCGTGCAATCGGGCGGCACGGTGACCGCCCCTGGCGCATCGGTATTCGGCACCCGCGGCAACCCGGCATACTGGCCAGCGTTGAAATCGAAGGTGACACCAGCTTGTTTACCTCGGGTGACTATGAACGTTTTTTTGAAGTCGATGGAACACGCTACCACCACATCATTGACCCGCGCACCGGCTACCCGGCAGATGGAACGACCTCGGTCACCATTATCTACGACAATGCAGCCACGGCTGATGCCGCGGCGACGGCATTATTTGTAGCCGGGCCTGACGAATGGTTAACAGTCGCTCGTCGCATGGGTATCAGGCAGGTGATGCTGGTTGATGCGGACAGCGTCATCCACATGAACCCGGCCATGCAGTCACGCATTCAGTTTGAGCCCGGAATAAACGCCGAAGTCCGCCTGAGCGAACCGCTACCATGACACCTGCTGATCGCATCCTGCTGGTCCTTGTCGTTTGTACACTGCCTTTTTTATATGCACGCGTGTGGTTTCCCGACGAACAGGCCAGATATGTCCGGATACAGGCGGGCAATGAAGAGCCGATTGCCGCCGAACTCAGCCCGGACCGCAAACTACAGGTACACGGGCCACTGGGTGACAGTGTGATCGAGATAAAAGAGTCACGGGCACGGTTTCTCGCATCCCCCTGCACTGGACAGCAGTGCGTGCATAGCGGCTGGCTGGAAGCAGCCGGGGAACTGGCTGCCTGCCTGCCAAACCGTATCAGCATTCAACTGCTTGGCCGGCACCCGCGTTTTGATGCTATTAACTTCTGAGTCAATCAGCACCCCCACCCACGATCTGGCCAACGACAAATCACTGATGCAAGTACAAACCACCCCGGAAGACCACCGCATAGCCTGGCTCACGGCACTGGCGATCAGCATCCACTTGCTGGAAAGCGCGTTCCCCTCACCACTGCCCGGCTTCAAACCGGGACTCGCCAATGTCGTTACCATCGTTGTATTGATTCAATTTGGATGGCGAACTGCCGTTTGGGTCAGTTTGCTACGCGTCCTCTGCGGCAGCCTGTTACTCGGTACGTTTCTCTCGCCCGGCTTTATCCTCAGCCTCGGCGGCGCTGTCTGCAGCCTGACGGTACTCTGGCTCGGGAGCAGGCTACCCGGCCAGGGTTTCGGTCCTGTCGGTTACAGCGTGCTGGCGGCACTGGCACACATGACGGGGCAAGTTACGATCGCATGGCTGCTGTTTCTCCCGCACCCGGCATTGTGGCGATTGTTCCCGATTCTGCTGACGGCAGCACTGCTGTTCGGCACTGTTAGCGGTATAATCGCCCGTGCAATGTGTCAACATCGATTATCATGCCGAACGTAAATACCCCTGTTCTTGTAGATACTTCAGTGACGGCCACCGACCGCCTGGCGCTCACCCTGTTCTTTGCATTGGCCATACACGCCTTGATCATCCTGGGGATAACCTTTGGTGCGTATGATGATCCAGCACCCGAGAATGTGCTACCCACGCTGGATATCACGATCGCCACGCGCAACACCCCACCACCGGATGAAGCCGATTACCTGGCTCAGACCAGCCAGGATGGCGGCGGCAATGTCAGCGAAAAGATAAAACCGACCATGGCCATGCCTGAAATGGCGCCGAATGTCGCACCACAACAACCCAGGCCCGCACCCACGCAGATCATCACCGCGCACGAGGCCGATATCGTGATCAGTCAGGAAGACCAGGAAACACCTGAAACAGAAAAACCGGATATTACGGAAACCGAACTGATTGAACGCATGATGGAAATGGATATCCTGAGTGAACAAATCAGTGAATCAAGAGAAGCCTATGCACAACGTCCCAGGCAGGTCTTTATCTCGGCACGCACACAGGAATACAAGTATGCAAATTACATGAGTGAGTGGGTCAAAAAGGTTGAGCGCGTCGGCAACCTGAACTATCCGGTTGCTGCGCGCCGCGCGAAGATCTCAGGCAAGCTAATGATGGAAGTGGCCTTGAATGCCGACGGTACGGTACACGATATCAGTATCCTGCGGCCATCCGGCGAACCTGTCATTGACGAGGCCGCCAAGCGGATTGTCAACCTGGCAGCACCCTACCCACCGTTTCCGCCGGAAATCCTCGAAAACACCGACATCCTGCACATCACCCGAACCTGGGAGTTTTCCACTTCCAACCAGTTGAGCAGCCATTAACTATTAACCATATATATAAAGAGAGGCTTGATGGAGACCCTGCATCTGCCCGATACTACGGGTATGGACACAAACAATTCATTAAGTAACCACTTCCTCATCGCCATGCCGACGCTGGATGATCCGAACTTTCATCACACCACGACCTATATCTGTGAACATAATGAAGAGGGAGCCCTTGGCGTTGTCATAAACCGCCCCCTGGAGATACAACTCGGGGAGATCCTGCGGCACATGGACATAACGACGGATATCGAGGCAATTCAGAACCAGACGGTGTACATGGGCGGGCCGGTACAAAGTGATCGTGGTTTTGTATTGCACGAACCGGTCGGCAACTGGGAAGCAACCCTGAAGGTCACGGACACAATTGGCATTACCTCTTCACGGGATATCCTTGCTGACATCGCCGGGGGAGAAGGACCGGATCACGCCATCATCACCCTGGGTTATGCCGGCTGGGGTGCTGGCCAGCTTGAACAGGAACTTGCAGCAAATACATGGCTGAGTGGTCCAGCCAGTTCCAAAATCGTGTTTGAGACCCCCAGCGAACAACGCTGGCTGGCAGCCGCGGCGCTGCTTGGCATTGACCTCAACCTGATATCAAGCGACCCCGGGCATGCCTGAATAGTGGAAGATACACACAACCTCACCTGCACGGGGCAGGATGGATAGAGCTCTGGGCTTCGATTACGGGCAGCAGCGTATCGGTATAGCCGTTGGACAACAAATTACGGGAACTGCCACCGCCATTTGCACGGTACAATCCCGTGACGGAAAGCCTGACTGGGATACAATCTCTGGCCTGATTAACGAGTGGCAACCAGACACACTGGTTGTCGGTCTGCCACTGTACGCAGATGGCCAGGACTCGGAAATCTCCCTGGCTGCCCGCAAGTTTGCACGCCAGCTGGAAGGACGCTACCGTCTGCCGGTACACACCATTAACGAATACCTGAGTTCACATGCTGCCACGGAACTGCAGGAGCAGGACAAGCAGGCGGGTAAAACCGGGATCGATGCCATCGCTGCAAGAATTATCCTGCAGAACTGGCTGGAAACACACACGACATGAATACAATTGATGATATCCCGGCCATCATTGACGACATGGCCGGGCAACTGGGCAAGCTGATAAGCAATGGCGTACATACTGACCCGGCCATGGTCGGTATTCATACCGGTGGCGTCTGGATTGCAAACCTGCTGCACGCAAAACTCGGCATCAGTGAACCGCTGGCCAGCCTGGATATTTCCTTCTACCGCGATGACTTCACGCGCATTGGCATGAACCCGGTCGTACAACCATCACAACTACCCTTCAGCATTGACGACCGGCATATCATCATCGTCGATGACGTGCTGCATACCGGTCGCACTATTCGCGCGGCAATGAATGAACTGTTTGATTACGGCAGGCCTGCATCCATTACACTGGCAACACTGATTGAGCGTGGCGGCCGCGAGCTGCCGATTGAAGCGAGCGTGGTCGGACGCCATGTCAAACTGGGGCCTCATGAACACATTAAACTGACAGGGCCGGACCCCCTGGCACTGGAGATTCAGAAAACGGCATGAACCTTAAAAGCCTGCAAACCGATGACCAGGGGCGATTGCGTCATTTCCTCTGCATCAGCGGGCTGACCAGACAGTTATTGACCGAAATCCTCGACACGGCCGAATCGTTTGCCGGTGTTACCGAGCAATCGATAAAGAAAGTCCCGCTGCTACGCGGCAAGACCATCGCCAACCTGTTTTTCGAAGCCAGCACCCGCACCCGCACCACCTTTGAACTGGCCGCCAAACGGCTGTCCGCCGATGTCCTGAATATCGATGTCGGCACATCCAGTGCCGTCAAGGGTGAGACCCTGCTGGATACACTGCGCAACCTGGAAGCCATGCATGTCGATATGTTTGTGATCCGGCATGCCGACAGCGGCGCCGCCCACTTCATCGCCAGTAATGTCGCGCCGCATATCAGCATTATCAATGCCGGTGACGGGCGCCATTCCCACCCGACACAGGCACTGCTGGACGTATTTACCATCCGCCGCGTCAAAGGGGACGACTTCGGGCGGCTGCGTGTTGCGATTGTTGGCGACATCCAGCACTCGCGGGTAGCACGCTCGCAGATCCATGCATTGAACCTGCTGAATACCGGCGAGGTACGTATCGTTGCACCGAAAACGCTCATACCGTCACATGCGGAAACGCTGGGCGCACACGTCTACCATGATCTGCGTACCGGCATAAAGGATGCGGATGTCATCATCATGCTGCGGCTGCAGCGCGAACGTATGCAGGGAGCGCTGTTGCCGAGCGAACATGAATACTTCGAATTATTCGGCCTGACGGAGGAGAAGCTGGTACACGCCAGCCCGGATGTAACCGTGATGCACCCGGGTCCGATCAACCGCGGAATTGAAATGGACTCGGAAGTTGCCGACGGCCCGCGCTCGGTCATCCTGGAGCAGGTAACACATGGTATCGCGGTACGCATGGCGGTTATGTCCATGGCCATGCATCACAGGGAAGAAGGGGCGGAGTAAGGCTTATGGCAAGCTCCCGAATCAGCGATCCGAAAAAAATCTGCATCCACGGTGGACGTGTCATCGACCCTGCGAATGATGTTGATACAACACAGGATGTGTACATCGCCAACGGCAGGATCGTCGCCCTCGACACAGCCCCGATCGGCTTCAAGGCCGAGCAGGAAATCAATGCCGGTGGCTGCATCGTTTGTCCCGGCCTCGTAGACCTCAGCGCCCGGGTCCGCGAACCGGGCCTGGAAAGGAAAGCAACCATCGCATCGGAATCACAGGCAGCGGCGAGCGGCGGTATCACTACCCTGTGCTGCCCGCCAGACACCAACCCGGTAATCGATACACCGGCCGTTGCCGAGCTTATCCGGCTACGCGCCGAGGCAGCCGGGAAAACCCGCATTGTCACACTTGGCGCACTGACCCGCGGACTGGGTGGTGATCATTTAAGTGAAATGGCAGCACTCAAGCAGGCGGGGTGTGCAGGCGTAAGCAATGCACTGCAACCGCTGGCAAACCCGCTGGTAGAGCGCCGCGCCCTGGAATACGCTGCCACCTTCGATCTGACTGTGTTCCTGTACGCCAACGATAACTGGCTGGCCAATAACGGCTGCGCACACGAAGGCCGGGTGGCGACACGCCTGGGTCTGCCGGGGATCCCCGAGGCTGCAGAAACAGCCGCGGTCGCCAGGGACCTGGCGCTGATCGAGCAGACCGGTGTACGCGCGCATTTTTGCCGGTTGACCACCGGGCGCGCAGCCCAGATGGTGGCCCGGGCACAGTTTGATGGCGCACCGGTGACCGCCGATGTCGCAGCCCCGTATCTTTACCTGTCGGAAGTCGATATCAGTGATTTTGACAGTCAATGCCACCTGATACCGCCATTGCGAACAACAGAAGACCGGCAACGACTGCGCGATGCACTGCGACGTGGCACACTTGCTGCTCTCTGCTCCGACCATCAGCCGCATGAACCGGACGCCAAGCGGGGACCCTTCCCGTCGACCGAACCGGGGATTTCCGGGCTCGACACACTGCTTCCACTGGGGCTGCAACTGGTGGAGGAAAAAGCACTCGACCTGGTGGAACTGATACGCCGCCTGACATCAGGCCCAGCCGGGATTCTCGGTTTACCCTATGGAACGCTTTCGGTCGATGCCAGCGCTGACATCTGTATCTTCGATCCCGCCCTCACCTGGCAACTGGATGCCGGGACCATGCAGAGCCGTGGCCACAACACACCTTTTATGGGCAGGGAACTCAAGGGCCGGTGCACGCACACCCTGCTGGCCGGCAGGCCGGTGTATTCCCTGGATAACGATGCCTGAAAAGACACACCGCGATACTGTGTTTGTCGAGAATGCAAACATTCTGTTGCATGACGCCTGGCCGGGTGAGCAGTATGTATTGCGCGTTCAGGCGCCAAAGTGTGCGGCACATGCAACGCCCGGCAGCTTCGCACACGTGCAATGCGGGCCGGACCTGCCGATGCGCCGGCCCCTGTCAATCATGCGCGCACATGCAAGCGCAGGCTGGGTTGAGTTTCTCTACAAGGATGTCGGCAGCGGCACACATGAATTGTCAAAACGCACAACCGGCGAATCCATCAGCCTGATCGGCCCTGTTGGTGTGCCGTTTACCCCGGACCCGGAACGACCGCACACCCTGCTGCTGGGTGGCGGTGTAGGTATGCCGCCAATGGTATTTCTCGCTGATCGTCTGCGTAAGGATGCCCGCTGGCAACCTGTGGTATTCATGGGCTCTGAAGTACCCTTCCCGTTCAACGCCCAACCCTCACGTTTTTTACTACCCGGCATGCCGGAAGGCATTATTGCCGCCATGCCGTTACTGGAAGACTGGGGGATCCCCAGCCGTCTTGCCAGCCTGCAGGCCTACCCGGGCTGTTACGAGGGCTACATTACCGACCTCGCGCGTCTCTGGCTGGATGACCTGGATGCCGAAGCACGCGCAACGGTCAGCCTGTTTGCCTGTGGTCCACACCCGATGCTGGCGGCAACCGCGACACTGGCCCGGGAGTACGATCTCCCCTGCCAGGTATCACTGGAAGAGTATATGGCATGCGCGGTAGGTGGTTGTGCCGGCTGTGCAGTTGCCATCAATACACCGGATGGCCCGGCAATGAAACGGGTCTGTGTAGACGGCCCGGTATTTGATGCATACACGGTCGACTGGTAAACAGCACCCCTCTCACCGTCATTGCAAGAAACGAAGTGGCGTGGACAAACAACCCCCGTCTTTGCGACGACTACATGGATGTAGGAGGTAGTGTAACGCATGGAGCAGTTACCGAGGAGCGTAGCGACGCGGCAATCCCGTTAAGTCCGCTGCCAGCTTCATGAGATTGCCACGCTGCGCTCGCAATGACGGGGGTGATGGGCTCACAATGACGGGATATCAGGATATCCACTCAAGCTACCCCTGGTCCTGCCGAAAGAAGTAGTGACAGCCCTGCCTGCAGGCACAACACTGCAGACACCATGACCGAGAGGTTACCCTGTATGGATCAAGACAAGCGCAAGGGGATGAAACCCGTTCCGGACAATCTTGAAGAGGTCCTCAACATGGCCCAGATACGCACCTTGAACTCAATGGGACGCTTCGGCTGGGACCTCCATTTTGTACGCCGGCCGTTATTCCAGGAAACCCTGGCGGTGTTAATCAACCAGGAAGGCGATAAAATCATGGTCCTGGAGGCAGACGGCAGCACCAGTGAAATGCCGGAACTGGATACCCGCAAAAGCATGTCTGCACAGGAACTGATAGATAAAATAGCGGACTGATACTATCAAAAAAGGGGCCGGACAGCCCCTTCTCACTTCTCACTTTTTACTTCTCACTTTTTACTTCTCACTTTTTACTTCTCACTTTTTAC
>DAOVYA010000081.1 GCA_030635865.1 Gammaproteobacteria bacterium
AGGTCGCAGCACATCAGGAATTACAGGCCATAGTCGGGATAAACACACAGACCAGAAAGATAACGGTGAGACTGGAATCCCGTGACCACGTGCATCCGCAGCGTGTCAGGCTTTTGTTATTACATCCTACGCGTGCAGGAAAAGACCAGCGTATCCAGCTGGAACATGACGGCAAGGGTGTTTATATCGGCACAGTAAGACCAGTTGAACCTGCCAATTGGCATGTGCAGCTGGAAACGGATGACTGGCGATTATCCGGGAGGGTGCAATTACCCCGGCAAGCAACACTCATACTTGTGCCACAAGATACACCGTCTTTAAACGCTCCGGGCAGACAGTAACCAGCCGGCTTCCGGCAGATACTCAATCAACATGGGTACAGAACTGACAGTAAGCGCAGCATTCCTGGTCGGATTGCTTGGTTCGACCCATTGTATTGGCATGTGTGGTGGTATCGTCGGTGCCCTCACGCTGGGTCTCGATGATCCTGTACGCAAGTCATCCGGCCGTTTGCTGGCCTTTCTGTTTGCATATAACAGTGGACGTATCCTGAGTTATACGATAGCAGGGGGGGTATCGGGCTTGCTTGGCGAACAGCTTGTAAAGCTGGCGTGGGGTATAAAATTTCCAGTGGGTGGAATTATTGCCGGCCTGTTTATGATAGCGCTTGGTCTTTATTTGACAGGCTGGTGGAGGATGCTCGCTGTACTGGAGAAGTTAGGTGCACGTCTATGGAAGCGCATTGAACCATTGGGACGGCGCCTATTACCTGTCAATAGCCTGTCACAGGCGTTTGCGCTGGGCATGCTGTGGGGCTGGCTGCCATGTGGGCTTGTGTATGCGGCACTTGCCTGGTCACTCACCACGGCAAATGCAGGTCACGGCGCGTTATTAATGTTCGGTTTTGGTCTGGGAACGCTGCCAATGCTCTTGCTAATGGGGCGTGCTGCGGAACAATTGAACAGGTTTGTGCGTTCACCGCGAGCGCGACAAATTGCCGGCCTGATAATCATCGGCCTGGGAATTTATGTATCGTTGTCTGCATTTCAGAACGGACCCCACATGCACCATGTTATGTCCGGGGTATCCGAAAATTCGCCATAGTTGTCGATAAATCTTTTATTCACGCAGATAGCCACGGTGTTTTACTGCTATCTCTGCTAATATTTATCGCTTGAGTCCATGGCGTTGCGTGTGATGTAACGTGACGCCCTTATTATTTATCGAGCATCAAGTTAAATTATGAAAATACTGGTTACAGGTGCTGCCGGGTTTATCGGGTCTGCACTGACTTTACGGCTATTGGAGCGGGGTGATGAGGTTATCGGCATTGATAATCTCGATCCTTATTATGATGTCGGGTTGAAGGAGGCGCGGCTGGCGCGTACCAGTGCCTACAATGGTTTTACCAACGAGTGCGCCAGTATTGCGGATCGTGATGGTATGGCAGCGATCTTCAAGAAGTATCAGCCACAACGTGTTGTCAACCTGGCCGCACAAGCCGGTGTCCGTTATTCTCTGGAAAATCCACTGGCCTACGTAGATACCAACCTGCTCGGGTTTGCCAATATCCTGGAGGGTTGCCGGCACAACGGTATCGAGTCTCTTGTCTATGCATCCAGCAGTTCCGTGTATGGTTCGAATACAAATATGCCATTCTCAGTACATGACAATGTCGATCATCCTGTCAGTCTGTATGCAGCCAGCAAGAAGGCAAACGAATTGATGGCGCATACCTATAGCCACCTGTACCGTTTGCCGACTACAGGTCTGCGTTTCTTCACCGTGTACGGCCCATGGGGCCGACCCGATATGGCGTATTTCAGCTTCACAAAGAAGATCCTGGCAGGCGAGCCCATTGATATTTTTAATAACGGAAATCATCAACGCGACTTCACGTACATTGATGACATTATCGAGGGTGTAATACGGATTCTGGATAAAATACCCGAGCCGAACCCGGCATGGTCCGGTGATAATCCGGATTCGGCAACCAGTACAGCACCGTACCGTCTGTATAATATCGGAAATAACACGATGGTCGAACTCATGCACTATCTCGAGGTGCTGGAAGACTGTCTCGGCAAGAAGGCAGAAAAGAACATGCTGCCTCTGCAGCCGGGGGATGTACAGGCGACGTATGCTGATATCGATGACCTGGTGCGGGACGTCGGCTACAGACCGGAGACCACGATTGAAGATGGACTGGCCAGGTTTGTGGACTGGTACCGGGATTTCTACAAGGACTAGCCAGCTTACATGCCTGTAGTGTTATATAATGCAAATTAGAATAGTCTTGTAACAAGTTGTTCTAAATATCATTAACATTTAACCGGTAATCACTATGCAGGAACAGGGTTGTGGGCGTGAGCCGTTTGCCTTGCGCGTGGTCGGCAACAGCATGTCACCGGAATTCAAGGATGGTTGCATTATTATTGTTGACCCGGAAGGTTTGATGAGCGATGGTGCCTACGTGTTGGCACGACATGGTGAGGAGTATGTCTTTCGGCAGCTGGTATTCGGTGAGGGTTCCTACCAGCTCAAGACACTGGAAGAAGGGCATGACACAATCATGCTGCCCGACCTGTCATCAATCGAAGGCGTCATTATCCAGCAGGCCGGGCGCAGACGGGCGGACCGAAAACACTATACGTAATTATAATCCTGACAGGATCAGTCTTCAGGTTTTAGCTGGTCCGGGCGCACGCGAATGGTAAAGAATTCATCGGCTGCATCAATCGACACTGTTTGTCCGGCTTCATCTACCAACGGTAATTCATAGTCGTTCCAGCCGCGTAATCCGGTTTTCAGGGAGCTGACTTTCCTGAATCCCATCAGTTGCATGGTATAGGCAGCCAGGACACTGCGATTCCCGGCACGACATACCACGATAACTTCACGGTCGCGGGCCTCAGCCAGTTCGCTAACCGTTTCCTCGTAGTCATATTCACATGCAGACTCGAGGATGCCGCGTGGTACATGCAGCGATCCCTGGATATGCATTGCATAGAATTCATCAGGTTCACAAACATCGAGAACCAGTGGCGGGTTATCACTCGAAAGTTTCTCTTCAATATCCCAGGGAAATACTTCGGTGATTTCCGGCAGACATTCTGCAACCAGGTCGGTATAACGCTTCATAACCGATCGTTCCTGTGCTAACCGTTCTGGTCGCTGCGGTTGGTGCGCAAGCCATGTTCGACGGCGATTACGGCAGCCTCGACACGGGAATGAATTCCCAGCTTGCGCAGAATGGACTTTACATGCAGTTTGACCGTTCCGTCCGAGATACCCAGGTTGCGGGCAATCACCTTGTTGCTCTGGCCCTCGGCCAGCAGGGAAAGTATTTCGTTCTCACGTGGTGTCAACTTGGCAAACGGGCTCTCTTCATCAGGGCTAATGCTGTCGCCCTGTACAACCCGTGCGAGTACCGGCGCGAGGTCAGGAGCAACTACCGTCTTGCCGGCTACGATGTCGCGTAAAGCCAGTACCAGCTGGTCAGGTTCCATATCCTTGAGCAGATAGCCCTGGGCACCACTGCGTAATGATTCCACAAGGTCGCGTTCATCGCTGCTGGTGGTCAGCATGGCGACCGGGTTAGTGAAGCCATTCTTGCGCAACTGGCGCAGCACTTCCATACCGTCCATTTCCGGCATGCGCATGTCCAGTAATACCACGTCCGGTTTGAGTTCGGCAGCAAGGCGCAAACCTTCCTGTCCGCTGCCTACCGCGGCAAGGATGTTGATATTCCGGCGACTCAGCAAGCCCTCCAGTCCTTCACGGAAAAGAGTATGGTCATCGACAAGTAGAATATTCAGGCTCATGCGGGCTTGTCTTCTTTTTGTGGCATATTGAGTTCAAGTACAACGCGGGTGCCTTCGCCAGGCTCGCTTTCCACGCGTAGTTCACCACCCAGGCGGGCGGCTCGTTCACGCATGATCGTGAGGCCAATATGTTCACCGGGTGACCCATAGACCTGCCTGTTAATCCCGATTCCATCATCTTCGACCAGGATATGGCATTTACCTTCGAGGTTATCTTTCAGCATGATGCGTACGGTCTTGGCCTGGCTGTGTTTGCGGATGTTCCATAACGCTTCCTGGATTATACGCAAGATCTGTGTCTCGGTATCTCTTGAGAGCGAAGTAATAGCCCATTCTTTCTGAAAGTAGGTCTTGATACGCGACTCGTTGCGGAACTGGCTGACAATTTGCTCAATAGCTTCGAGCAGGCCGCGCTTGTAGACGGGGGCGCGGAAGTTTGCAATCAGCCCCCGTAGATCTGTGTTGGCTTCATCCATACTGCGCTCAATCTGCTCCAGTTGCTGCCAGGTGAGCGATTCGTCATTCTGGTGCAGCGTTTCATCCAGAACACGGATCTGGAGACGCAGGCTGGCCATAGTCTGGGCAAGCGAATCATGCAGTTCATATGCAATGCGTGTGCGTTCTTCATTAATCAGGTGTTGACGACTTTCCTCGTCGCTCCGTGATTTCTCAATGGCAACACTGAGATGGTGGGCGATACTGGTGAGTAACGGCTTTACACTGTCAATCTGCTCTATCAGCCTGGTATCGAGAAACAGGTTGATCACCCCGGTTACCTTACCATGATAGCGCATCGGTATGGATACCAGGCCTATGTTGTCCGCTTCGAAGAATTTCTGGCCTGCGATTTTCTCGCATTTCTCAAGGTCAGGCTCTACCCATATTTTTCCTTCAGTGGCGGCGCGTTCATACAGGCAGCGTCGCACGTCGGTACGGTCCGGAAGGATCAATGATGCATCTATGCCGCTGCTGGCAGAGAGGTCCATGGAGCCTTCTTTCTGCAGAACCCAGATGGCGGCTGCCTGTGCGTAGGTGATCCGTTTCAGCGTGTACAGGAACCGTGTCAGCAAGTCATCAAGGCCGTGCGAGGTGTTGATGCTGGAGACCACCTCATAGAGGATTTGCAGGGATTTCTCTTCCAGTTCCTGTTCATTGTATTTGGCGATGCCGTTCCTGCCGCTGCTACCGGGTATCGATGCACCGATCGTGTTCAGGTCATTCGCAAGATCGGCAAAAGCGCTATAGTTCGAGGAGGGTATAGGGTCGGTGTAGCGGCCTTCACGTTTTTTCCTGGCCCAGCCCCTGATGTAACTTAAGGGATCCAGCAGGTGGTTCTGTACTAGTGCGAGGGTGGAAATCAACAGGCCAGTGCCACTGATAAACAGGATGACAGCCATGATGGTGCGATTCAGCGTTGTGATTGATTCCATCCTGTTGAGGACGAAGAGAAAGGTGGATATCGCGAGTATGATCAGCAGTCCTGCCAGGCGTAGCAGTAAACGGCTCCTCAGGGTGCGACTTACCGGTGTTGCGTGTGAGACGGTTCGTGACATCGAATCGTGGTTACAGTTGCAGTAGCAGCCGCCATGGCGCTATCTCAGGCCAACGGAGTGTAATTGGCGTCATTGGGGTTCATGAAAATGAACTGAAATTCACCGGGTTCAAGTTCGACATAGTCAAGCGTTGTTCCCTCCAGCAGCCTTTTGCTTGTTTCCGAGATAACAACATTGATTCCCCCGGAAGTGATATGTGTGTCTCCCTCGAGCTGGTTGTCATCAAAGCCCATTCCGTAATGTACACTGCCATCCGGGTTACGACTGGCGGCAACTCTCATGGAAAGGCCATCCATCTTTCCCTGGGTTGCCGAAGCACTGATCTGTTTGGCTGCTGCTGGTGTAATCGTAATCATGACCGTTTAACTTCCGGATGTATATCCAATGGACCTATTATAAGGTGGCGTGCCGTATTTGTCTCAGGCCTTGTTTTGCCTGACAAATTCAACAAATCGCCGTGCCCAGCGGTGCTGTTCCGTATCGCGCATGTGGCTGTAGCAGGCAAGCAGCCGGTTGATGACGACCCCGTCATTTTTGCCATCAACACCGGTCCCGCGCTTTACCGCATAGGCATATTCAAGCGGGGTAGATACGTTTTCCAGGCTTGAATAATGAAATTCATGGGCGGAGAACTCAGCCTGTTGCGGGGCCCCCGGCCAGATTGCCGCGGCAGTTTCCTGTAACCGTACATAACCGCGGCCCTGCGGATGTTCATGCATAACGATGTCACCGGGGATTACGCCGACCATTTCACATTGCCGGTTTTTCCACGTGAGACTGCGGGCGAGGTACATCAGGCCACCGCACTCCGCGTAGGCCGGCATTCCATTTTCTATGGCGTGCCCGATACTGGCCCTGAGCTCGCTGTTGGCCTCAAGAGCCAGCATCCGGCTTTCCGGGAAGCCACCACCGATAAACAAACCATCAACATCCGGCAGGGTCTTGTCGTGCAGCGTATCAAACATCACCAGTTTTGCACCGGCTCGTTCCAGTGCGTCGAGATCGTCCGGGTAATAAAAACCGAAGGCGGCGTCCCGGGCGATGCCAATGCGTACCGTCTGACCGGGTGTTTCAGTCGCTGCCTGTAACGGTTCGAATGCGAGTGGTGCCTGCCCGGTAATTGACAGCAGTTGGTCAAGGTCAACCTGTGCCTTGATGAGGTCACGAATATGACGAATCTTGTTTTGTGCCGAGGCCTCCTCGTTACTCGGAATGAGCCCGAGGTGACGCTCGGTTATTTCCAGGGACGGGTCACGGTGGATGCCGCCAATCACAGCGACATCGGTATAGTGCTCAATAACAGCGCGTAACTTGGCTTCATGACGACTGCCACCGAGCTGGTTGAGGAT
>DAOVYA010000136.1 GCA_030635865.1 Gammaproteobacteria bacterium
AACAGGTGAATATTCGCGCCGATCTGTTCAATCGATGCCGGCTTGCACTAAACCACAGTAATACCGATTGCGCCTTCATACCGGTTCGCAGCATGCAGTTTCAGGCCGTTATTAGCCGTGACGAAATCATATATGTCGATAACCAGGGCTACCGGGTACAGGATGGTCAGGGTGGCCGCCTCATTGTTTTGGCCTGGGACCTGACCGCTGCAGACAAGCGAGACTCACTAACAGACCCGGTGCCAATCGAGATTATTTATTTTCACAAGAACTTGCGGGACATCCAGCGTCGATTAATAGGTGAATTTCCCACGGCACTCAGTCGACACGAAGAAACAGAGCATAGCCATGAAGATCGCTCGCAGGCCGCAGATATAATTCCATTTACGGGGCGGTGACAGCTGGCATGGTGTGATGACCAAACTAGGCTGTCAAACTGGCGAACAGTGTCGGCAGTTTTTCCGGCAACCTGTCGACGTTGTCAATGATCGTATAGTTGTTCGCCCCAAAGATACGTTTCACGTAATCATCGGCATTTGGATCCAGCGTCAGGCAATAACTGAGTACACCCTTGCTGTAGAGTTCTTCAACGGCCTTTTTGGTATCATGACGCAGGTGCTGCGGATCCCGCTCATCTACATCGGCTGGTTCACCATCGGTAACCAGCAGGATCAGTTTGCGCTTTTCCTGCTGCTTTAATAAATGATGCCCGGCGTGGCGGAGTGCCGCACCCATGCGCGTAGAAAGACCACCCCTCATGCCCGCAAGGCGGGACTTCGCTTCATCATCAAAATGCTGGGAAAAATCCTTGAATCGGTAGTACTGCACATCGTGGCGTCCATCCGATGCAAAGCCGTGAATTGCGAAGGGATCGCCAATACCCTCGATTGCGGTGGACACCAGTGTGGCCGCTTCCCGTGTCAGTTGAAGGACGGTTTTATCCGAACCACTCACGGTCTCGTTTGTAGATTCTGACAGGTCCAGTAGAAGTATTACTGATAGATCCCGGCTCTTGAGAACATTGCGCATGGTTATGCGTGGGTTGGGTTGCTCACCCATACGAATTGCAACCATGGCATCAATGGCTGCATTAATATCGATTTCATCACCGTCTTCCATATTGCGTACACGCTGAACACCCGCGGGTGTCAGCAGATCGATGATCTGTCTGATGCGATGCGCAACCGGCTTGTATTCGGTGATGATATCCCGGATCTCATCCGGGTCGCCCATTGGCTGGCGGCGTTCGTAGACAGTCGCCCAGTCCGGGCGTGCCAACTGGATCTGGTAATCCCATTCGGAATAATGATACGGGTCCGAAACCGGCTCCTTACCCCACATTTCATTGAAGCTTTTCGTACTTTCCAAATCGTCCTCGTAGGGATACATTTCGGTTGAGCAGGTCCAGATCTCCTGCGCATCGTCACCGGCGTTCTCTACATCAACAGTGTTGGCCATTTCCATCACACTGACGGTCTTTCGAACCTGACGTTGACTCGCAGGTACGTATTCGTTCTCGACTTCCCAGCTCAGTTCTGCGAACTCCCAGACAAAGCGATTGTCGTCCCGATACGGGATGCGTATACGTTCCAGTATGCGCAGACTGGGGACTTCCTTGCGCGCAGAAAAGTGATTAAACAGTTCGAGCCCCATGTGCCATGAAAACTGCGGATCATCCTGATGCTCATCAATCTGCTGATGGAAACGATCAGCAAATTCGTTGAGCTCGGACTGCTCACAGCGAACTGCAGAATCGAGGAGCATCAATGCCATTTTCTCCAGCATCACCATGCTCGGGTGTTCAGGTGCCTTGTCATACTCCAGAGCCAGTAAAGAACCCCACAGTTTCCCAAGGCCAGGAAATTCCTGAATGGCTTTATATTCGATGCGAGCATCTTCAAGCAGCCCGATAAAACTCATTTGTGCCGGTGAAAGTTCTTCTGCTGAAATCGCAGCACTTGTATAACTCATGTGTGCAGCCATATGAGCAGCAGTGGCACGATAAACCTCGAGTCCTGGAATATCACCAATGTCATCAACCGCATCAGGCATATGCAGCACGTGCGTTTCTATATACGGACGAAAATCGGCAAAGTCGGCACCCGTGGGGCGCAGAAAAAAATCCCGCCCCCATAGCGCGCGCAAGTAGAAGTTGAGTTTACGCTGGGTCTTCACAAACAATATGCCGCGGCGCTCTTTCTGCAGCATCGCCTGGCTGTCCCTGGATTCCAGGTTAAAGTAGGCGGTCAGATTATCGTAGTCACGCCGATAGGCCTGTGCCCCAAAGTTACACCAGCGACGCAGCCCGCTTAACGTAAGCTTTGATAGCAAATCGTCAATATGATTGAGCATCGGCCGAACACCACGTGAAGCGGTTGAAGCCAGCTGATGTATTAATGTTAGATAGCCGCGAAATAGTTCGGCATCGCCCAGGCGGCGTGCGGCTGACGGCATGCTATTGAAGAATAACTCGATGACTTCGCCTGAAGTCATCGATGAAAGTTTCATCGCACCAGTCAGGCAGTCCGAGATGACGTCCTCTCCGCACTCCTTTGCGACCGAGGGGATCTCCTGCAGATAGGTAGTAACGACACCACTGCCACGACCAAGATTGGACAGGGCCTTGGCACCATCCAGGAATTCCTCAAGACCCGCGGGCGACATAACCCGGGAGGCTTCCTGAAACGTCGCCTCCAGCACGACGCGGATTTCGGGTGCCGCGTCCCTCAGTGCTTCGTCGTAGTCCTCGAGTTTTATTGACATGTCAGTGGCCTGACCAGGTCAAAGAATCAACCAAAGAACGTCTGAACGGCTGCATTCAGCGTGTCGCGCATATCCGGATCATCAGTCAGCGGTGTCACCATGGTCATGCTGCAAGCCGCTTCGGCCTCGACACCTTTGGCGATCAACTGGCCTGCATAGACCAGGAGGCGTGTTGAGATACCTTCGTCAAGACCATGTCCCTTCAGGTTACGTGCCCGGTGAGCGATCTGGACCAGTTTCTTTGCAGTCGATTTATCGACACCGGACTCCCTGGCCACGATTTGAATCTCTATTTCCTCTTCAGGATAGTCGAAATCGAGACCACCAAAACGCTGCTTGGTCGACTGCTTGAGGTCTTTCATCAGGCTTTGGTAGCCAGGATTGTAGGAAATCACGAGTTGAAAATCTGTATGCGCCCTGATCAATTCACCTTTCTTGTCGAGCGGCAAGGTACGACGATGGTCGGTTAGCGGGTGTATAACAACAGTGGTATCCTGGCGCGCCTCGACAACCTCGTCGAGATAGCAGATCGCTCCCAGGCGCGCCGCGGTCGTCAATGGACCGTCCTGCCACTTGGTGCCCTCCTTGTCGAGCAGAAAACGGCCTACCAGGTCAGATGCGGTCATGTCTTCGTTACAGGCAACGGTGATCAGGGGCTTGCCCAGTTTCCAGGCCATATATTCAACAAAGCGCGATTTTCCGCAGCCGGTCGGGCCCTTTAACATCATGGGCATACGCACTTCGTAGGCCGACGCATAGAGATCAAGTTCGTTTCCTACGGCTTCATAATAAGGCTCGTTCTTGATCTTGTATTGCTCAATATTAACTGATTCAGACATAACGCACCTTTTCCAGTTCGTGTTTACTTGTCATCAACGGTTTCAAGTTCCCCTGACCAACCGGCTGCCTTCGCTTCTTCTATGGCTTTCCCGTGTATTCGCTGATGGCGTTCAAGCAAGGTTTCGGGTAGCTGGCTGACCATGCAGCCATACTTGTCCCACTCGGTATTGACCTTGTCCAGCAGGTTATCGATCTGGCCCTGGTTCCAGCCCTCACAGGTTTCTGTTTCCGGGATCAGTTCAAAAACCCAGGCATCACGCACAATCTTGCCGATGGTAGTCATCGCACCACGGACGTCGTTATTGATTCCTACGTATGTATTAGGTCTTGTCATAATAAAAAAAGCCCCTGTCCGTACAAATAGCGGGCAGGGGCTCTATTACACGCTAACCGTGCGGCTTAAACAGACACTCCACGGTAGATCATCATGGCCGCACCTGCAGACTGTGCAAAGTTGTCGAAACCCAATAACCGAACATGATTTTTCGGATGAGCCTTGTGGCAGGCTTCGAGCTCGGCCAGGATGGTGTCGACATTGGTCTCACCAAACATTGGCAGTTTCCACATATACCAGTAATTGCTGGCTGCATTTTCCGGTTCAGTATGTTCAATACCCGGATTCCAGCCCTTGTCAACAATGTACTGGATCTGGGCACGGATAGATTCCGCGCTTAAAGTAGGCAGGTAAGAAAAAGTTTCAAACTTGCGGCTTTGGGCGGGATCGCTCAAACTCGAGTTGTAATCTTGTACGTCACTCATTTAACTATTCTCCGGTTTATCAATTGAATTTGATTGGTCAGGCGAGACCCGCAAGTCTCACCTGACCAGTTTCAAGCGGCAACGCGCTTACTTATGTGCGACGTCGATTTTGTCAACCGTATCAAATTCGAACTTGATCTCTTTCCAGGTTTCCATGGCGATTTTGAGTTCCGGGCTGTGAGCAGCCGCAGCGGTAAGGATATCCTTACTCTCTTTCTCAAGTTCACGACCCTGGTTACGAGCCTCCACACAGGCTTCAACCGCAACACGGTTAGCAGCAGCACCTGCGGCGTTGCCCCATGGGTGACCCAGCGTACCGCCGCCAAACTGCAGTACTGAATCATCACCAAAGATGCTAACCAGTGCAGGCATGTGCCAGACATGGATACCGCCAGAAGCAACGGCGAATACACCCGGCATTGAACCCCAGTCCTGATCAAAGAAGATACCGCGTGAACGGTCTTCCTTGATGTAGGAGTCGCGCAGCAGATCGATCCAGCCCAGGGTTGCATCACGGTCACCCTCAAGCTTACCGACAACGGTACCGGTATGCAGGTGGTCACCACCGGACAGACGCAGGATCTTGGTCAGTACACGGAAGTGAATACCATGATGGGGATTACGGTCGAGTACCGCGTGCATGGCACGGTGAATGTGCAGCAGCATGCCGTTACCCTGACACCATTGAGCCAGCTGGGTATTTGCAGACAGACCACCGGTCAGGTAATCATGCATGATGATCGGCGCGCCAATTTCCTTGGCGTACTCGGCACGTACCATCATCTCGTCAGCAGTCGGTGCCGTTACGTTCAGGTAGTGACCCTTACGCTCACCGGTTTCAGCCTCGGCTTTCTGAATGGCTTCCATGACGAAGTCGAAACGGTGACGCCAGCGCATGAACGGCTGAGAGTTGACGTTCTCGTCGTCCTTGGTGAAGTCCAG
>DAOVYA010000226.1 GCA_030635865.1 Gammaproteobacteria bacterium
ACGGGCGCTCGTACAACCGTAGGGTGCGCCGTGCGCACCATTCTAAACAAGGAAATGTATTTTCCGAATGGTGCGCACGGCGCACCCTACATTGTTTTTACAACACCCTCCGGAAGGGGAAGGAAATCTCTGCAGGGTCGAACTTATTCGACCCGCAGCGTTTATTGGTCGAATGAATTCGACCCTACGGGTAGCGGGAAATACCGCTGAAGAAAGCCCTGTACCGCCTGACGGTAGGCATCGCTGTCCGGGTATTTCTTCCACAGGGCGCGGGAGCCGTGCCGGCCTGCTGTTTCCGGTATAAACGACACCTTGTCGGCAGACTCGATTGCCGCAAAGATAGCGGCCCACTTGCCTGCTTCGTTACGGGACGAAGTTATGAAGACAGGCACCTTTATATGCTGTGTTGACGTCTGAATCCAGCTGGCCGATTTACCGGCACGCTTGAAATACTCGCCCGGGGAGAAGGCCAGTACGCCATCAACCAGGCCGGGGGAATCACCGGCGATTTTCAGTACAAGTGCGGCAGAATAGGAACTTCCCCAGGCTATCACCCCGTTGTTTCCGTAATGACTGCGCGCATAGGCCAGTGCAGCCGTCAGGTCAGGCAAGGCTTCGATATAACCCGTCGGGCGGTTTTCCTTGCCGGCCCTCAGGGCCGTCTGATTTTCAACGCCTCTCATGGATTCACCAGAACGTTGATCGACGGCCATGCAGTTATATCCCAGCCCATTCAGCCAGGGCACAATTTCAGCGTACTCACCCCGGCTGGAACCTGCCTGGTGAAACAGCACGATCATCGGGGCCTTGCTGTTTTGGTGTGGCGCATGGATATCCGCGCTTATCAGCAAGCCGTCTTCGGACAAAAAGGTGACAGTCTCGCCAGCGAATACCGTGGAGACAGATGAAACCAGTATCAGGACAAGGGACAGAAAACGATGGATGTAGTTCATGCCTGGGGGTTCCTGTATATTGCATTACTATGTTAACGGGGCAGTAGTATTGATTGTAACCTCTCTGCAAATGAAATCAGCCATTCCCACTCAACCGTCAGACCAGCCCACGGTACTGTTAGCCAGTCTTACCATCATGGGCATCAGCCTGTTTGTGCAACAGTCCGTTGCCGGACTGCAATACCTGTCCTTTCTCATCGGCGTCGGCCTTGGCATTACGCTGATGCATGCTGCTTTCGGCTTCACCGGCAGTTGGCGAGCGTTCATTCGCGAGCGCAGTGGCAAGGGTATCCGCGCGCAACTGATGTTGCTAGGCCTTACATCGCTGTTGTTCTTCCCGGTACTGGGACAGATTTTTCCTTCTGTCCAGGCTGGCGCCGCACTGGCGCCGGTGGGCACATCTGTTCTTGTCGGCGCTTTCCTGTTTGGCATTGGCATGCAACTGGGTGGTGGCTGCGGCTCCGGTACCCTGTACACCATGGGACAGGGGCAGGTTGACATGCTGATCACCCTGGCATTTTTCATTGTCGGCGCCACCCTCGGGACAGTACACCTGGACTGGTGGCTGTCGTTGCCAGGCTATGGAAATATTTCTGTCATCGCACACTTCGGCTGGGTACAGGCACTGCTGCTTCAGCTTGTCATACTTGCAGCCCTGTATGGCCTGGTGCGGCTGCTGGAAATCAGGCGCTACGGAAAAATAAAACCTGTTGAATGGCAGATACCGCAACATGAATTTACACAACGCTTTATTCACGGGCAGTGGCCCCTGTGGTGGGGTGTGGTTGGCCTGGCCCTGTTAAACCTTGCAACACTCATCGTGGCGGGTCATCCCTGGAGCATTACTTATGCATTCGGCCTGTGGGGTGCAAAGATCTGGGCTGCTGTTGGCGGTGACCCGGGGAGCTGGGTGTACTGGAGCAGCGGCTATGCGGAGCAATCACTCAACAGCAGCGTGCTGACGGATACGACCTCAGTGATGGATTTCGGCATTATCCTGGGATCTCTGCTGGCAGCCGCACTGGCGGGAAAGTTTGCCCCCAGGATGAAACTGACTGCCAAACGTACCTTTACCGCGGTAGCAGGTGGCCTGTTACTGGGCTATGGAGCACGACTGGGTTTTGGCTGTAATATCGGTGCACTGGTCGGTGGCATCAGCAGTGGCAGCCTGCATGGCTGGTTATGGCTGGTTGCCGGATTTTGTGGTGCAATCGCCGGTGTCTATCTGCGTATCTGGTTGAGGGTTGATAAACCCATGAGGGTTCAATGAAACGAAAACAGAACCGCATGATCGTCGCTACAGCCATCGGCGCTGCAGCCATTGCCGTTGCAATCGACCACACCCGGCAGCGCCTGCCCGAACCTGAAAAGCAGCTGGCCAGCCAGCAGGCTGTCATCATTATTGATGAGGGTGAAGAACTGCCTGCCGAAAATAATGGCGATTGCGGCAAACCACCCTCACCTGGCAGGAAAAAGGCGCCCTGTTCACTGTAATGCTAGTCTTGAACATGGACATGATGAGTCGCTCGTCAAAACAAAAGAGAATCCCTTCCCCCTCAGGGGGAAGGCCAGGAAGAGGGGGTCAATTAGGCTGTTGTTTTGATTTATCCCCGGCCCCTCGCTTCGCTCTCCCCAACCCTCTCCCAGAGGGAGAGGGGGCTATATGAATAAAAGAACTGATCACGAGACGTACTGGACCTTGAGACAATTCGCCATTCTTCAGGAAATGGCGGCGCAGAGGACCAATGCCGTGCTGGAGTTAGTGGGCAATGTCGAACAGCTGGAATCAGAGCACTCCTATCCTGAAAAAAGCTTGTTTTTCGCGGCAGACAGATGGCGCGCCTTCTACCACTGCCACGAAAGCACGTCGCTCCACCCGGATGAACATGGTCACTTTCATATATTCACCGATACAGGTGATCAGGACTGGGCACATGTTGCAGGTCTGAGTATCGACAATATGGGCCAGCCGCTGCAATGGTTTATGGTTAATCGCTGGGTAACGGATGGGCCGTGGCTTGAACAGTGTAAATTCCCTGTTCAACTGAATGATGCTGAACATTTTGATGAAAAGGATAAGCTTGTTGGCAGGTGGTTGCTTGTATTGCTGCAGGTTTACCGTGAAACCCTGTCAGGTTTACTGATCAAGAGGGATGAACAGTTACAACTTTTCTCAAAAGAGCGCAGCAGGGTTGAAACACTGGATGATCGTGATATTTACACGCTCGCTACACACCCGATTGATCTGCAGTCGATGCTTGAGAACCACCTTCACCCGCTATTGAACGAAGAAAAGCTGCTATGCACCGGTATCTAACCACAACCCTGGCACTGGTATTGCTGGCAGCAAGCCATGCCGCAGCGGCACTGCAGGTGCCCGGCCCGCTCGTCGATAGCGACTGGCTCGAGCAGCATCTTGACGAGGTCAAGATGCTGGATGTGCGTGAAGATATCGAAAGCTTTACGCGAAAAGCGGTACTGGTCAGGAAGCGATTTACCGGTGATCTCAGGCTGCGTCGTTTCGGTGCGCATATTCCGGGGGCTGTTCTTGTTGATTATTTAAACATACGGACCAGCAGGGAAATCAACGACCGCAATGTCAGGTACTTGATTCCTGAAAAATCTGAATTTGAAGAGCTGATGCAGTCCTGGGGTGTGAATCACGATGATGTCATTGTGATTTTAAGTCCGGGATCCGCAAATGGTGATTTAACCATGGCCACACGTTTGTACTGGCAGGTGAAATATTTCGGTCATGACAATGTTGCGATTCTTGACGGGGGCATGGCG
>DAOVYA010000273.1 GCA_030635865.1 Gammaproteobacteria bacterium
GGGATATTTTCAAGTTTTACCAGTGGCGTATTGCCCTCTCCCAGGCTGATCACGCGCATGTCATCCGTGACCGGCATGCGGTCGCGGTAGCGCTCAATCAGTCCTGTATAACGTGTTGCTTTAGACATTCAATCAATCCTTTTAATAGAAAAATTCACGTCATTGCGACGACTGCAGGGACGCAGGAGGTAGAGTAAAGCTTCCGCTCCTGCTCACGCCCCTCACCTACATCCCTGTAGGCGACGCAGGAGCAGTTACCGAGGAACGCAGTGACGCGGCAATCTCGTCATGTCCGCTGCCAGAGTCATGAGATTGCCGCGCTACGCCGCGCCCTGAAGGATGGCGCAGCCATCCTGAGGAAGTACTCCTGGGGTGCAATGACAAATTAACCAGGCGGAATAATCAATCGCAGTCCAGGTGTTCCAGGCGAATCCGTACAAGTTCGCCATGAATACTGTCCAGCGCCTCGATCTGCCTCATCGCCGCGTTCATCTGCCCTTCCAGAACAACATGCGTTAACAGGATAATCGATGCCTCGGTCGCACCGCTGGCCGGCTCTTTCTGCAGAATGGCCTCGATACTGATATCCGCGTTGCCCAGTATACTGGTTACCTCGGCCAGCACACCCGGCTTGTCACTCGCCTGCATACGCAGATAATACGCTGTCTCGACATCATCCATGCCGAGAATCGGCACATCGGACAGGGCATGCGGCTGGAAGGCGAGGTGCGGCACCCGGTTCCCGGGGTCGGCCGTCAGGGTACGCACAACATCGATGATATCCGCAACCACGGCGGAAGCCGTTGGCTCTGCCCCGGCACCGGCACCGTAATAAAGCGTTGGGCCGACGGCGTCGGCCTTCACCAGTACCGCATTCATCACCCCGTCCACGTTGGCAATCAGGCGACGCTCGGGAATCAGGGTGGGATGCACGCGCAGTTCGATGCCCTTGTCCGTCTTGCGGGTAAATCCGAGATGCTTGATGCGGTAGCCGAATTCCTCGGCGTAACCAACATCATCACGCGTGATGTGGCTGATGCCTTCTGTATAGACCTTGTCAAACTGTAACGGTATCCCGAAGGCGATTGATGCCAGGATACACAGCTTGTGTGCTGCATCAATGCCTTCCACATCAAAGGTCGGATCGGCTTCTGCATAGCAAAGTTCCTGCGCCTCCCTGAGCACCTCTGCAAAACCACGCCCCTTGTCACGCATCTCGGTGAGAATGAAATTACCGGTACCATTGATAATACCGGTCAGCCATTCAATCCGGTTGGCTGCCAGCCCCTCGCGAATCGCCTTGATAATCGGGATGCCGCCAGCCACTGCCGCCTCGAAGGCAACCATGACCCCCTGCTCCTGCGCTGCCGCAAAAATCTCATTGCCATGCGTTGCGATCAGCGCCTTGTTGGCCGTGACCACGTGCTTGCCGTTGGCAATCGCCTTCAGTACCAGTTCGCGCGCCGGCTCATAGCCGCCGATCAACTCAACAATGATGTCAACATCCGGCTCCTCGACGATGGAGAAGGCGTCGTCACTGACCGTAATGTTTTCAATACCGGGCACACTTGCCGGGTCAAACTCACGTGCAGCCGCGTGACTCACCTGGATACCACGTCCGGCACGCCGGGTAATTTCTTCTGCATTGCGCTTCAACACGTTAAACGTGCCGCCGCCTACTGTGCCCAGGCCCAGCAGGCCAACCTTAACCGGATCCAATGATTTATCCTCCCGAAGAAACGTTTGCCTGGCCAAGATCACTGCGAAACATTTCACGAATGCAGCGAATCGCCTGGCGGGTCCGATGAGGGTTCTCGATCAGACCAAACCTTACATAATCATCACCATAAGAGCCGAACCCGATACCGGGTGACACGGCAACCTTGGCATCACTCAACATCTTCTTGGTAAACTCCAGCGATCCCATATCACGATAGGGTTCGGGGATACGCGCCCACACGAACATGGTGGCCTTCGGCTTATCGACCGGCCATCCCAGCGAATTCAGTCCATCGCACAAGACGTCACGGCGTTCCTGGTACATGTTCACGTTATCCTGAACACAGTCCTGCGGCCCTTCAAGTGCAGTGATTGCAGCCACCTGTATCGGTGTGAACATACCGTAGTCGAGATAGGACTTGATGCGCGCCAGTGCCGCAACCAGTGCTTCATTGCCGCACATAAAACCCACGCGCCAACCTGGCATATTGTAACTCTTGGAGAGCGAGAAAAATTCGACCGCTATATCCATTGCACCCTCAACCTGCAAAATGGAGGGCGCCTTGTAACCATCAAAGACAAGATCCGCATAGGCCAGGTCCTGTACGACCCAGATCTCGTGCTCCTTCGCAATTGCCACGACCTTTTCATAAAATTCCAGCTCAACACACTCCGTGGTCGGATTACCCGGAAAATTCAGCACCAGCATTTTCGGGCGCGGCCACGAGTCCTTGATGGCCTTCTCCAGTTCAGCGAAGAAATCAACATCCGGGCGCAACGGCACGTGACGGATGTCCGCACCGGCAATCGCAAAACCATAGGGATGTATCGGGTACGCCGGGTTCGGTACCAGCACCGAGTCTCCAGGCCCGACGGTGGCGAGCGCCAGGTGCGCCAGACCCTCCTTGGAACCAATGGTCACGATGGCATTGCGGTCCGGGTCTAGATCAACATCATAGCGGCGCTTGTACCAGTCGCAGATTGCCTTGCGTAACCGCGGGATGCCCCGCGAGAGTGAATACCGGTGGGTATCGCCTCGCTGGGCCGTCTCGGTCAGCTTGTCCACGATATGCTGTGGCGTTGGCTGATCGGGATTGCCCATGCCGAAATCGATGATGTCTTCACCACGCGCGCGCGCCTCTGCTTTCAACTCGTTAACAATGTTGAAAACATACGGGGGGAGCCGCTTGATACGGGCAAATTCTTCAATCACGCTGCTGGCCAGTTATTTCGTTGTTTATGAACGTATTACAGTAACATTCCCGGACTGTTAACGGTACTGAAAAGCGTCAATGGAAACAAGGGGCTATAGGGGGATAATTCATTCAGAACAGCACGGGGCAGAGGAAAATTCCATCTGGCATGAATGATTCGAACCGGATTTGTAA
>DAOVYA010000236.1 GCA_030635865.1 Gammaproteobacteria bacterium
ATACGTCACATGGTGGAAGTCCTGATCGAGGACATCGGCCACGAGGAAATGGGCAAGCACGTCACCAAACCTCTCGATGGCCTGAAGATCGCCGGCTATGTCGGTTGCCAGACCAACCGCCCGTTCGGTATCGACGGCGAGTCCTACGAGAACCCGAAATACCTCGACAAGCTGGTCGAGACCCTGGGTGCCGACCCGATCGAAAACTACGACCAGAAAGTGTCCTGCTGCGGCGGCGCACTGGCCTTCAGCGAGCCGGAAAAAAGCCAGGCACTGATCAAGGACATTATCGAATCCGCCTACGACGGCGGTGCCGACATGATCGTCACCCCCTGCCCGGTTTGCCAGATGAACGTCGAGGTCTACCAGAACCACATCAACAAGAAGTACAAGACCAACTTCAAGATGCCGGTCGTGTACTACTCGACATTGATGAGCGTTGCCTACGGCAAGAGTGGCAAGGAGGCCGGCCTTGACGGACAGATGATCAAGGCCAAGCAGCTGGAAGAGATCGCCGGCAAGTAACCTGTCCCCACTCGTTATAATGAAAGCCCCTCAATGAGGGGCTTTTTTGTGCGTAAAAAAGCGCATAATCAGGACACTGCAACGCCTGGAAGCAATTCGACTTTTGTAGTCTGGATAATACGGATTCCAGAATACGCAGCCAGTTGAAAATACTAAATTTCTAGAATTAGGGAACCTCTGATTTATACGTCATTGCGAGGAACGAAGTGACATGGCAATCTTCAGGTTACTGATTCCATAGCAATGAGATTGCCGCGCTTCGCTCGCAATGACGGAGTTTCGTTAATTAATCAGAGGTTCCTTAGAGATTGCTTTGTCACTTCGTTCCTCGCAATACGAATGAACCGGAGATCACGACATGAATGAACTGATGAATAACGAGGCGGCCGGGAAACTGGTAGTGCGCCTGACAGTGGGCATTCTCATGCTGTTCCACGGTGTTGGCAAGATACTGCACCCCGGCTCACTCGACTTCATCAGCGCCACCCTTTCCGGGAACGGACTGCCCGGTATGATTGCCTATGGTGTCTATGTCGGTGAAATCATTGCGCCACTAATGATCATCCTCGGGGTCCATGCACGCATCGGTGGCCTGATTGTTGTCATTAACATGATCTTTGCCATCCTGCTGGTGCACGCAGGCGACCTGTTCAGCCTGACGGAGCATGGCGGCTGGCGTCTCGAACTGCAGGCGTTCTACCTGCTCTGCGGCCTCGCGGTCATGTTTCTCGGCAGCGGCAAGCTGGCCGTAAAACCCGATTGACGAACCACAACCGGTCCGGGACACCACTGGGGCGGGGTATCGTACCGCTGGAGTGTGGTTGACTGGGGATTGCAGTGTCGGGAACAATAGAGTCCGGCTTCACCAGGAGAATAAAGACAATGGATTTTACAGTATATCTATCGGGCGAGATCCACACAGACTGGCGCGATGAACTCAGACAGGGTTGCCGGGAACAGGGCATCGATGTCAGGTTCAGCTCTGCCATAACCGACCACGAGGCCAGCGATGCCGCCGGCGACCACCTGGGGAACGAACCCAAGCCTTTCTGGCGCGACCACAAGTCCTCAAAAGTAAATGCGATACGGACCAGGACATTGATCAGGCAGAGCGACCTGGTGGTCATCCGCTTCGGTGAGCAATACAAGCAGTGGAATGCGGCATTCGATGCGGGTTTCTGCGCAGCCCTGGAAAAGCCCTACATCACACTGCACGGCGAAGACATCATCCATCCTCTGAAGGAAGTGGATGCCGCTGCCATGGCATGGGCCACCACCACGGACCAGGTGGTGGAGATTCTCAGGTACGTGACTGCCGGGTAGCGGTCAATGCGGTTCGTAGTAATGTCCAACTCCCTGTTACAGCAAGCAAACCGGCTGTCCTGACATGCGCTACCGCATAGGAGAAACACCCGGTGAACAGGGCTTTGCTGCCGACCTGGGGGTGTTCAACGGGCTGGCGACATTCAGTTTTCTGCTGGGCATCGGCTTCGTGGTAGCAGGTATCCGCAGCAAACATTACTGGCTCAGCATATGGGGCGCAGGCCTGTCGCTCTCCAGTGTGGTCTACCTCGTCTACATCTTCATCAGAACCTGAGCGGGTAGATGGCTGCCGACCCCGTGACCATTGATTAATACCACCCGGAACAAGGAAGAGTAGACAATGAAAAGAGTATTTCTCAGCATTATTTTTGCGACACTGATACCAACCCTGTGTCATGGGCAAGAAGATCATTCCGGTATAACGGCCCTTTCACCGGAGTTGCGGGAGTTATTTTCCAGGGAAATGATCGAATTACAGAAGGGAATGCAGTCAATAATTCCCGCGTATATTTCCGGCGATTGGGGAAAAATAGCCTCTATTGCCGGTAAGATGGAAGGCAGCTATGTACTAAAACAAAGCCTTTCCAAAGAACAGACAAAGGAACTACATTCCAGGCTTCCCGGTTCGTTTTTAGAACTCGACCAACAATTTCATTATCTGTCCGGTATGCTTGAACATGCAGCAAGCATGGAGAAGGTCGAATTAATTGGTTTCTATTTTTCGAAAATGAGCGAAGCCTGCGTTAGCTGCCACACACAGCATGCAACACACAAATTTCCGGCTTTAGCCCCTAAAACAGAGCCCCATGGGCATAGCCACTGAAAATGCAGCCTCAATGGGCGCCAGTGTGGTTACTCGTGAAGATGATGTCACCATACCAGGCGACGGCCGACTCTCCTGTATTGTCCGTATCCGTCATGATAGCCACGCCGGATATCATTGTTGGCTCTTCACCAAAGGCTTTTTTGTAATCTTCATAGACATTACGCTCCTGCGTTAGCCACTGCTGCAGTTTTTCACTACCTCCCTGAACAACAAACATCATTGCCTTGTCTGTATAGGCGTTCGCAATCATGGTTCCAGCCGGAACGTTACTCCCCCAGATATAGGAGATAACCCTGTAAGGGACATCCTGCCCCTGGATAAATTGGGCGGCCTCGTGTTGCAGCCGATCCACGAAACTGGCCCTGTCGGGATCAAATGCGAAGGTTATATAGACCCTGGCGGGGTAGTCGTCCCCATCCTTACTCTTTACATCACCTTTTTGCAGGACATTATTCACCTTCCAGCGCCACTGGATGACAGGATACGCTACCGGGTCAATTGACACCGCCCGCGTAAGCCCGGAAGCAGACTGCTCACTGACAGCCTTGACGACAACGGTGTCACCCTCTTCCACCAGGGAATAACCGGTATGCCGCTCGATGCCGCTGAAGGTCAGCAGCTGCCAGCCATCCGGCAGGTTTTCTTTTGATTGGGTGCCAGGTGCCGACTTGCGATCCGGCGCATCAACCCTCTGCTGTCCGGGACTGTGCGGAGCATTGCCTGAGTCAAGCACTACGATAGTATCACCGTCTATAACAGGCGCCATTCGGTCTGTCGAACTACCCGCCTGAACAAGGCAGGGTGTAATTATGAGTGCAAATAAAAGCG
>DAOVYA010000206.1 GCA_030635865.1 Gammaproteobacteria bacterium
GGTGGCCTTTGGTCGTGCGAGTTCGATTCTCGCCCTCGGCACCATCAAGAAACACATTACTAAAATGATAAACGCCAGCAGTTGAAAGGCTCCCAGACAGGTTTATACATGCCAGGCACTCGCTTTATACTTGAAGTCCAGCCCAGGATCCCCGAACCGCTAAAACGCCTCGAGGAACTTGCCAACGATCTTTTATATAGCTGGGACCGACAAGTCAGGCGGTTGTTCACACGGCTTGACCAGGACGTCTGGGGAAGCTGCGGCCACAATCCGAAAACCTTTTTACGGCGAATCTCGCAGCAGCGACTCGAGGAATCTGTCAATGACCGGGTCTTCATGGAAGATTATCAGCGGGTGCTGGCCGCCTACGATACCTACCACCAGCAATGTATGCACCCGGGCATTGAAAAACATATCAGTCCCGATGAAGACCTGATCGCGTATTTCTGTGCCGAATTCGGCTTTCATGAAAGCCTGCCGATTTATTCCGGCGGGCTGGGAATCCTTGCCGGTGACCACTGCAAGGCTGCCAGTGACCTCTGCATCCCGTTTGTTGCCGTAGGCATTCTGTACCGCCAGGGCTATTTCAACCAGATGATCGACGAACACGGCAACCAGATCTCGCACTACACCCCGTCCGATTTTCACCAGCTACCGGTAACCCAGTGCGTTGACGAAGATGGAAAACCGCTGGTTATAGATATTGATTTTCCGGGTCGAAAGGTTTTCCTGCACGTCTGGGAAGCACGCGCAGGTCACATAAAGCTATACCTGCTGGACAGTGACCTGGAAGAAAACCAGGAACACGACCGCATAATTACCCATCAACTCTATGGTGGCGACAAGACAACACGCATACAGCAGGAAATTGTACTTGGAATCGGCGGGGTGCGTGCATTACGCACACTGGGAGTAGCACCAACCGTGTGGCACATCAATGAAGGCCATTCCGCCTTCCAGATACTGGAACGCTGCCTTGAATGCGTACAACAGGGCCTTGACTTTTCACAGGCGCTGGAAGTCATCGCGGCCGGTACGGTGTTCACAACACATACACCTGTTGCTGCCGGCCATGACATCTTTGACCATGGATTGATCTCCAGTTACTTCCGCGAGTACATCAATGAACTGGGTATTGATTTACAGGAGTTCTTCGCACTGGGCGCCACGCCAGGTAATCATGGTGGATTTAACCAGACGGCACTTGCACTACGCGGGTCCCGGTTCCAGAATGGTGTCAGCCGAATCCATGGTGGCGTAGCCTCCGAAATGGAACACTACATCTGGCCCGAGGTGCCACCCCAGGAAAACCCCATCAGCTACGTCACCAACGGCGTACACCTGCAAACTTTCCTGGCGCGTGACTGGTCGAACCTCTATGACATGCGCTTTGGCCGTGCCTGGCGAGATGAATTGCTAAACCATGACTACTGGGAACGAATTGACGAGATACCTGACCACAGTTACTGGAGTCTGCGTCAGTCACTGAAAACCGAGCTGTTTGAAAATGTACTGCGCCGCGCCCTGTTGCAGTATCGCCGCAATGGCTGCAGCGAAGCGCTGATGGAAAAATTAACAAGGAACCTGGCGCCTGGCAAGAGCGACATTCTCACGGTGGGTTTTGCCCGGCGTTTTGCCACCTATAAACGTGCGACCTTGCTGTTCTCTGACCCGGAAAGGCTCAGCCGGCTGCTAACAGACCCGGAACGGCCGGTGCTATTGATCTTTGCAGGCAAGGCACACCCCAGCGATTTACCGGGCCAGCAACTGATACGTACCATTCACGAGTTCTCCCTGAAACCGGAATTTATCGGGCACATCCTGTTACTGGAAGGCTATGACCTGGCGATGGGACGCAAGCTGGTTACCGGCGTAGATGTCTGGTTAAACACACCGGAATACCCGCTGGAGGCCAGTGGAACTTCCGGACAAAAGGCCGGGATGAATGGCGTTATTAACCTGAGCGTCCTGGATGGCTGGTGGGCTGAAGGATATAACGGCGAAAACGGCTGGGCCATCACCCCGCATGAACCCCATTTTGAGGCGGACTACCGCAACCATGAAGAAGCCAACGAATTACTGAACTTGCTTGAAAATAAAGTGATCCCGCTCTACTACGACCGTAACCACCATGGTTACTCGGAAAGCTGGGTGAAAATGTCCAAGGCATCGATGAAATCAACAATCCCGAACTTCAACGCCTCGCGAATGGTCAGGGACTACATCGCCAACTGCTATGGCCCGGCGAGTCGCCAGTGCAAACACCTGCTTGAAAACAACTGTAAAGGTGCAAAGGAACTGGCCAAATGGAAGGCCAGGGTAAACCGTTCCTGGCCATCAGTAAATCTGCGGCGCATAGACAAATCAGGTGGCTCCCTGGTCGCTGGTGAAAATCTCAGACTGGAAGTGGCTGCAAGTCTCGGGGAGTTGTCGGCCTCGGACGTAATACTGCAATGCCTTGTCGGTACAGAATCCGAACACGAAAAGTTCATCTTGCACGACACTATTCAACTGAAAAGCAGTGGCGTCAGCAAAGATGGCTCGGCCTTGTTTGAACTGGACCTGGAACCACCACTCGCGGGCCTGCAATTCTACAAGCTGCGCCTGTACCCGAGCCATCCACTGTTGAGCCACCCCTTCGAGACCGGCCACATTATCTGGCTGTAGGGCCGGCGCCTTGCCGGGAATGGTGAAAATTCCCCGCGAGGCACGGGTCCTGCAAAGAGAAGAATGACAGCCATTTCAGCAATACATCATTGCAGGCTGTTAAGTCCTACGAAACTGCCATTATTGGTTTCCGCAAGTTTGCGCATCAGCGCCGCATATCGCACGGCATTGATCGGTAGTCCGTTGCTGTAATCGAACAGCACCGGGAAACCTACTGTATGTATGCGCACACGTGGCTTGCCGGACCCGGTCGCACGATTCAGCCGGCCAACCGTATCGATCACGGCCTGGATGGAGCCACGCGCAAAATCATCACCGAACACATACAGGCTGATATGTTTGTCCTTCGAATAAAAACGCCGAATGGCCGCCTCGATACCTTCAACCGGGCTCGAGTTGGAAAATGGCTGCCAACCGGCGAGCCGCTTGATAATAGCCTTGCGCCTTGCCGCTGAGTCCGGAATCCACTTGCCCTAGTATTGTGAGAATATGTAATCACCCATGTCATTCATCACCTGTATTCCCTTCACGCGCGGGTAGATGTTCAGCACCTCGGTTACCTTTTTCAGAACCAGTGGCCAGGCATTCTGCTGCATCGAGCCGGATGTATCGATGATAAAAATAATGTATTCACTGTCCACGGGTATACCGCCGATCGTGGCATTTACCGTTCGCCTGTAGCCAGCACCGAGCAGGCGGCGCATCTCCTCCGACAAATCCTGTTTTGCAGATGATAGCCGGCCTTCGATGATCGTCTGCGCATCATGTTCATTACGTGTTGTCTTGTATTGGCCGCGCACAGTAGACAGATCACCCCTGAGACGCGCCAGTTTTTCCCTGTATTCCGCCAACTGTGCCTGCTTGCCGACCAGGTCCCGGTTCAATACCATTGTCTCACCGCGGATCTCAAACAGTTCCGCCTCCAACTGCTTGACCAGACCGGTTAAATCAACGGCCAGCTGCTCAATCACATGCGGCTCGGCAATCTTTACAATAACCAGCAGCAGGATAATCGCGCCAAAACCGCAGGACACCACGTCGAGAAATGACAGGTTGAATATATCGATATGCCTGCGGCCGCGCTTTCTCATGGCCATTCCCGGCTTGGCGTAATAAATGAGCCATGCGTATCGATTGCCAGCTTCCAGAAAGCAGCAGCAGCGTAGGCATCACCCTCCATTGGCAACAGAATCGTATTGACCGGTATACCGGAGGCCAGTGTACGTACAGCTGTCTGAAAGTGCTGCAGGCGTTCGGCCGCCGACACGGTCGTGCCTGACGGTTTGGTGCGTCCCCGCGTCGGCAGGCCATCGGTCACCAGCAGGATGTTATCCGGCTTTGGTGACAATTTGCCTGCCACGGCAAGTGCCTGGTGCAGGCTGGTGCCAGCGGCGGGGATCACCTGCTGCAATGCCGCGATTACAGCATCGACGTGCTTGCGACTGGCGGCCTGCAGCCATTTGCCA
>DAOVYA010000118.1 GCA_030635865.1 Gammaproteobacteria bacterium
CGGCAACACCCTTTCACTGGATTACTCCCTGAATGAATTACCGACTGAACTTCAACAGGAACTCCGGAAGCGCTCGGAAATGCTTGACGTCCTGTTGAATGAAAACCATATAAAGAAGCATAACTTTTTACGGACCATGCGATCACTGGGAGAGGAATACTGCAAGCCCGGGGTCTGGGGATGGAAGGAACCACGCAGCATGTATTACCTGCCGCTTTGGCAGGCTATGTTCGGAGCCTTCCGGTTTATCCACGTGGTGCGTGACGTCAGGACTATCCAGGAAACACATATCGAGGGAGAAGCCGGCCTCTACGAGGCTTATTTCGGGCGACAACAGGCTGACCCGAGAACCGCGTTCGAGGAACTATGGGCCGCCCTGAACCTGGACGTGCACCGCTGGGCCAGCCGGCATATGCCGGAAAATTATTTATTACTGCGGGTAGAAAAGCTTGCCGAACAGGGAGAAACCGCGCAACGCGAAATCAACCGCCTGATCAACTTCATGGGAGTGGACTTTACTGACAAGAATAAACTGGGAAAGGTTTTCAGACCACTGCGCAAGGTCGCGCTGGCCCCGGCAACCGGCAGGGTCGCCGAGGCTCTGCAGACCTTTGGCTACCAGCCGGGCGCTACACATTCAGACCAGGTCATTGACAGACCCCCTTCAGAACCGGGTTTACAACTCGGCCAGCAGTGAATCCATCATCCCGACTGCCTGCGACCCGTAACCACCACCAAACATGTTCAGGTGGTTCAAAACATGGTAGAGGTTGTACAGGGTCTTGCGAACCGGATAGCCGCCATCCAGCGGAAAGTGATCTTGATAGGCTGCATAAAAGTCACTACTGAAGCCGCCAAACAGCTCTGTCATGGCAAGATCTGTTTCCCTGTCACCGAAGTAGACGGCAGGATCAAAGATCACGGGCTCACCTTCCCGGTCATATCCATAATTTCCGCCCCACAGGTCGCCGTGTAACAAGGAGACCTGCGGGGTATAACTTTCAAACAGCCGCGGGAAAACATCCAGCAATCGTTCGCCCTGCGATTGCAGGCGACCACCATGGCCATGGCTTGCCGCAAGTTCCAGCTGAAACTGCAAGCGCTGTTCCCGCCAGAAATCAATCCAGTCACCTGATTCTGTATTAACCTGTAATGTCGCGCCAATCGTGTTGTTCCTGAACCAGCCAAACCGGTCCCGTGTCACCCGGTGCAGACTGGCCAGCCCGGCTCCAAGTGCAACCGGATCAGCATGACCACCCATTTGCAGGTTTTCCATCACCAGGTATGCCGAGTGGCCATCATCGCCCCAGCAGACCGGTTCCGGTACCCGCAATGTCTTGCTGTTTCGTAATTCCAGCAGACCCTGTGCCTCGGCCTCGAACATCTCGACCTGACTGGCACTATTTAATTTGACGAAATAGTCCACGTCACCGTACTGCACGCGCATGGCCTGGTTGATGCAGCCACCGGCTACGGAACCTTGCTGGTTCAGAGCAGCTTTAACGCCGGTGGCGTTTTCTATATCAGCGCGGATGGTTTCCCAGAGTTGCATATTTTGATATTGCCATAGAAATCTAAAAATCAAATCTCACGCAGAGGCGCAAAGACGCAGAGAAAATCATGTCATTGCGAGCGTAGCGCGGCAATCTCGTGAAGCTGGCAGAGGAGTCATTCTGCAAGAGATTGCCGCGTCACTTCGTTCCTCGCAAAGACGAACCAATGAGTGGTTTATTATTTATTTGTTTTTCTCTGCGCCTTTGCGCCTCTGCGAGAGAGATTTTTTTGTCTTTTTCCCTGCCCCCCATTTTTTACATTAGCCGGCCAGCCTGACCAGGCGTGCCTGCGTCATCCGGCCCAGTCCAAGTTGCTCACAAACAGTCACGATATCATCGGCAGAGACACTGCGGCGTAACACGTCTTCCACATCACTCTTCATTTCCGCATCAGTCACGATGCCGGTCAACCTGCGTGCCAGCATGGCGGCCTCTTTATGTTCCTGTAACAATCGCTGCACCCGCGCCGCACCACGTATTTTCAAATCGGCAACCGTATCAATCTGTTCGAAAATATCCTGCAGGGTATCGAAGCGTGTCAACAGGGCCGCTGCCGTCTTCGCACCGATGCCGGGAACGCCCGGTATGTTGTCCACGCTATCGCCTGCCAGCGCCAGCCAGTCTGCGACCTGCCCGGCACGCACACCCAGCCAGTCCCGGATATCCTCATAATGATGCTTACGGTGACGCGCGTAGTCCCATAACATATCACCCTCTTCAAGCAGCTGCGCGAGGTCCTTGTCAGCACTCAGTATCACCACCGAATACCCTTGCTCACGCATGCGTTCCGCGAGCGTTCCAATCAGGTCATCGGCCTCGTAGCGATTACTGGAAAAATCCGCCAGCCCCAGCGTCTGCACCAGCGAACGGCAAAACCGGAACTGTAACCTGAGTTCCTCCGGCGGCGACTCGCGGTTGGCCTTGTAATCCGGGTAAATTTCATTGCGGAACGAGGTCGTCAGGCTTTCGTCAAACACCACTGCAACATGCTGCGGCTGTTCCTTTTCCAGGAATTCGGCAAGAAATCCCGCAAAGCCGTGCAGCGCATTGATCAGGTGACCATCGTTATTGGTCAATGTATCCGGAACAGAAAAGTACGCGCGAAATATATAGATACTGGCGTCAATCAGGTAGACACACTGCTTGCTGCCAGCCACGTGAAAGAACCGGGTCGTTTAATCGGAAATCCGTGCGAGGCGCTCGCGCAACGGACTGCTACGCGGGAAATGCGCGCGCAGGAATTCCATCTGGTCAGCCAGCACCCGGCGACCCTGTAAATAAATGTACTCGGCGTGGGTCGGAACAAACGGCACCGCAAGCAGTTGCATGCCCGCCTGCTCCGGCGTATGCCCGGCCTTGTGATTGTTGCAACGCCGACAGGCAGTCACAACATTATTCCAGGTGTCCAGTCCACCCTGCGAAATCGGTGTTACGTGGTCACGGGACAGTTCACGCGAACGAAACGAAACACCGCAGTAGAGACACAAGCGCGAGTCGCGCTTGAACAGAGCCGGATTATTGAGGGGTGGAACGTAACGCTCGCCCCTCCTGGTGAGCGCGTGGTTATGCCCCTGGGTGGCGATAATGGAATTGACCTCGATGATACTGCGCCGGCCGGTCCTGGCACAGATGCCGCCACGCACCCGGTACAGCAGGCTGCCGCAGGTATACGCCACCTGCCCAAGGTGATAGAGACGCACTGCATCCTGGTAGCCCACCCATTCGAGCGGCATTCCGGAGATATCCGTCCTCAATACCTGGTGATTCAGTTCCAGTAACGTCATGCCATATTTCCTGAAGCATATTATGGTTACTAAACAATCGCGACAGACTACCATGTTAACGGGGGGGTACACCAGACGAAGGTCCCCGGTACATGCATTTAAACGCCTTATACTATAAAGTACGCAGCTGAATCCGAACATCGATCGCCACGGGCACTGACTGACCATGGAAGACAAACTCACATTCCGCCGTTACAACGACGGCGACGAAACTTACCAGCGCTGGTCTGAAGACATCTTCAACGAGGACACCTCCTACAAGTGTCCCACCTATGTTCACAAGACACCGCCCTGCCAGGGTAGCTGCCCGTCCGGCGAGGACATCCGTGGCTGGCTGCAGATCGTGCGCGGCATCGAAAAGCCGCAGGCCGATATGCCATGGCAGGAGTACGCGTTTCGGCGTTCCACCGACGCCAACCCGTTTCCCTCCATGATGGGCCGCGTCTGCCCGGCGCCCTGCCAGGAAGGCTGCAACCGCAACGAGGTCGAGGACTTCGTCGGCATCAACTCGGTCGAGCAGTTCATCGGCGACCATGCCCTGCATGAAGGTCTCAAATTTGAAAAACCGGAACACGAATCCGGCAAGAAAGTCGCCATCATCGGTGGCGGGGTGGCCGGCATGGCCGCCGCCTACCAGCTGCGCCGCCGCGGCCATGGCGCCACGGTTTTCGACGAGCGCGCCGAGCTCGGCGGCATGGCACGCTATGGCATCCCGGGCTATCGCATGCCGCGCAATGTCATGGACGGCGAGAACCAGCGCATCATCGACATGGGCGTAGACATCCACATGAATACCCGCGTCGGTCGCGACATCAGTTTTGAGAAACTGGAGAAGGACTACGATGCCATCCTGCTGGCCATTGGCGCCCAGCAGGGCCGCACCCTGAACATCCCGGGTGGCGATGCACCCAACTGCGTCAGCGGCGTTGCCTTCCTTTCAGCTTTCAACGAGGAGCGCATGCATTTTACTGCCGGCAAGGTCGTGGTCATCGGCGGCGGCGATACCGCCATGGATGTGATCTCAGTGGCACGCCGGCTCGGACACATCAAGAACCCGCATGAAAACGACCGCCCCGAAGCCATCATCAGTAACCTGACAGCACACGATGTGGCAACGACTGCCAGCCGCGAGGGTTCAGAGGTTCTATTGATCTACCGCCGCCCGATCGAACAAATGCCGGCCGCCGAACACGAAGTTATCACGGCCGAAAGGGAAGGTGTAAAAATCCGCGGCAGCCTCGCACCGGTAGAACTGGTGATCGGAGAGGACGGCCGTGCGAAGGCCCTGCGTGTCATCGAAGTCGACTGGACCGATGGCAAGATGACCGAAAAGGAAGGCTCGGAATTCGATATCGAGTGCGATCTCGTGGTACCGGCCGTCGGCCAGAGTGGCGACCTCACTGGTCTGGAGGATTTCGACAATGGCCGCGGATTGATCGATGCCGACAAGTTCTACCAGGTCAAGGACAAGCCCGGCTATTTCGTCTGCGGCGACATCGTGCGCCCACACCTGCTGACCACGGCCATCGGCCAGGCCTCGATTGCCGCCGACAGCATCGACCGTTATCTAAACAGTGAAGACTATAACAAGCGCCCCAAGGTCGACGTGCACCATTTCCATTTGCTCGACAAACTGCGCGAAACCGATTTGTCACCGGATGAATACACGCAGACAACGGAGTGGGGCACCGATGCCGCGGGCTTTGCGGTCCACAACTACGAGGACCGCTCGCAGCAGGAAATCATCTCGCACGAGGAACTCTATCTCAGCCACTTCCCGTATACCGATCGCAACAAACGCCTTGAGACCGGCGTCAACGCCGACGAAGTGCTCGGCAGTTTCGAGGAACGCTTCCAGGGTCTGGATGAACCACAGGCACAGGCCGAGGCAGAGCGCTGCATGAGTTGCGGCATGTGTTTTGAATGCGACAACTGCGTCATCTACTGCCCGCAGGATGCCGTGCTGCGCACCCCGCCCGGTGAATCCACCATGGGCCGCTACGTCTATACGGATTACGACCGTTGCATTGGCTGTCATATCTGCGCCGAAGTCTGCCCAACCGGCTACATCAACATGGGCCTCGGTGCCTCGTAGCCAAAAAAGGGGACGGATTTATTTTTCCAGCAGCTGGAAAAATAAATCCGTCCCCTTTTTTCGTTTGCTTATGCACATTTGTGAACCAGACACTGTATTTCTCTATTAAAACACGCTAATATGCTCTCTACTTGGACAAAGGGTGTTAGTTAACCAATTGTTCATAAAGTGTTTTTTACAAGCTACCACTAGCTAATGTCGCTTGCCCCGGGCTAACAGCACGACAAGTCGCATCCGGAGATTCTTATGCCGATATGCGTTGCTGTGCCCAATGAAACCGTTCCCGGCGAAC
>DAOVYA010000225.1 GCA_030635865.1 Gammaproteobacteria bacterium
GAGGAAGTACTCCTGGGGTGTAATGACGGAGTTTCTTTAATTAATCAGAGGTTCCTTAACAAGGGTTATAGGAAAAATTAAAAAAATATCAATAGCAAAGCCGTTCTCGCAATGGCTGCTGATTTTGTCTGTTATGTCAGGTCTGTCGGCAACTGTTGCGGGAGCAGAGGACGAACCACTCGGTATGCTCCGGGATATGACGGAGCAGTTGATTGAAATTGCCAACAATAATCCGGAAATACTTGATGACCCGGTGAAGTTACGCGCGGTTGCGAATGAGATTGTGTTGCCGCATGTGGATTTCATGGGGTTGTCCCGCTGGGTACTGGGTAAGCACTGGCGCATGGCGACCGCGGCCCAGCAGTCGGCCTTCGCCAGTGAGTTCCGCGAGCTGTTGCTGGGGACCTACCTGCGCTCGGTGAGCGCATACAAGGACAACACGATACGCTTCCTGCCGCTGCGCAATGATCAGCAGGAAGATTGGGTTGTGGTGCATGCGCTAATCGAGCAGAAGAACGGTCCGGTGGTGCGCGCCGCGTTTCGTTTGCACAGGGCAAACGGTGAATGGCTGATCTACGATGTCCTGGCCAATGGTGTTAGCCTGGTTGCCACGCACCGTTCCACTTTCTCTCGGGCAATACATAATCACGGGATCGACAACCTGATTGAGCGGCTGAAGGCGAAGAATGAGGCCAATGCCGCGTCACTGGCAGCCGGGGCGAACTAGCCGGCCAGGAGAAGTCTCGGTTTATTCGTCATTGGGTGATGCAGCCAAGCAACCCCCGTCATTGCGAGCGCAGCGCGGCAATCTCATGAAGTTGGCAGCGGACCTGATGAGATTGCCGCGTCACTTTGTTCCTCGCAATGACGGGGGAATGGAGTCGCAAGACGCATAAATCGGAGCTTCCCTGGTGTTACCGGCTTAACTCCTGGTAAAGCATTTCCACGAACTGTTCGCTTTTTATAAATCCGGCACCATAAGTCTCGTCAAAATCTGCAGTTGGCCGGTCAGCCTGGACTTGCGCCAGTGAAGCGTTTTTGCTCAACAGGGCCTTAATGCGGCCGGTGGTGGCTTTTAACATGTCTCGATAGGCAATCAGTTCCTGCTTGTTGCTGATCGGCCCGTGTCCGGGGATGATGACTGTCTTGTCATTGGCTATATCAAGTGCCTGGTTGATGGCACGGATACAGCCATCGGCCGATCCACCGCTGCCTGTGTCAATGAACGGGTACATGCCCGCAAAATAGGTGTCTCCCATGTGGAGTACATTTGCCTGTTTGAAGTGCACGATTGCATCGCCATCTGTATGCGCGTGCTCGACATGCCAGGCCCGTATATCATTGTTGTTCATGTGGAAGGTCATGGCCTCATTAAATGTGATCACCGGCAAGCCTGGTTTCTGCAGGGCCGGGGCATCCATCTGGAGCATGGTTATGAAATTGTCGACAGACAGGCGTTTG
This sequence comes from Gammaproteobacteria bacterium, assembly GCA_030635865.1. Classification (GTDB taxonomy): domain Bacteria; phylum Pseudomonadota; class Gammaproteobacteria; order UBA9214; family UBA9214; genus UBA9214. The sequence continues at coordinate 1,462 of DAOVYA010000225.1, forward strand.
CGTACACTGTCATGGGCAACAATTGTCACGCCGGACTTGCCAAGCTTCTCATTGCCGCCGGTATGATCAGGATGCCAGTGGGTGTTCAGGACAAATCTGACCGGTTTGTCGGAAAGTTTTGCGATGGCAGTCTGTATTTTTTCTGTGAGCGGCGCAAACTGGTCATCGATCAGGAAGACACCGTCATCACCGATGGATATGCCCAGGTTGCCGCCTTTGCCTGTAAGCATATAAACGTCATCACCGGCCTGGATGATCCTGATTTCAACATCCTTGAACTGGTCATCTGCAACGGCCGTGCTCAAGCACGCCAGTGCCAGTAGCATGGCTTGTAAAATCGGGCCTGTACGTGTGTATTTCATGGCATTCTCCATTCTGATACGTGCATGTCTTCCGATACACCACACTGGTGTCTAACTTAGCCCGGGCTAGCGCCCGCGCAAGATCCTTTGTTTGTCCCGGCTCCAGTCCTGGTCTTTTTTCGCAGCTCTTTTGTCATGGGCCTGTTTGCCGCGCGCCAGTGCAATTTCAAGTTTTGCGCGCCCGCGCTTCCAGTACAGGGCCAATGGCACGAGGGTATAGCCCTTGCGCTCCACGGCACCAATCAACCTGTCCAGTTCACGCCGGTGTAACAGCAATCTGCGGGTACGTGTAGGGTCGGTTTGTATATGTGTAGAAGCGCTCGGCAGCGGGCTAATATGCACCCCGAGCAGCCAGGCCTGGTTGTCTTTAATCAGCACATAGCTTTCTGTCAGTTGTACATGACTCTCGCGCAGGCTTTTTACTTCCCAGCCCTGCAGGGATAATCCAGCCTCGAAGCGGTCTTCTATAAAATAGTCGTGGCGCGCTTTTTTGTTCAGCGCGATGGTGCTGGAGCCGCGCTTTGATTTGGATTTTTTCTTTCCCATCCATCCAGTATATCAACCTCTTGATGCAGGGCGTACCGGCTGGCTGCGACTGGTTGTGATAGATCATGATTTCGCGGACAATGCGCTTGCTGTCAGGCCGTTCCAGGAGACCACCTTTGTCGACCGAAAGAGTTTCAATTCATGGACAGTGGTCCAGCCGTCTGGCTTTTATCCTGGCCGCCACAGGCTCGGCTGTAGGACTGGGTAATATCTGGAAGTTCCCCTATATCGCCGGCGAGAATGGCGGCGGTGCCTTTGTGCTGGTTTATCTGCTTTGCATTGCCGTGATCGGGATCCCGATCATGATGGCCGAGGTCATGATCGGGCGTCGTGGCCGCCAAAGTCCGATTAATACCATGCGTACCCTCGCGTATGAAGAAAATGCCAGTCCGCACTGGAAATGGCTGGGTTGGGCTGGCGTGCTTGCCGGTTTCCTGATTCTGTCGTACTACAGCGTGATCGCCGGCTGGGCAATTGCCTATGTGTTTCGTGCCGGCAGTGGTCTGTTTACCGGCCTGACCGCCGATGGCGTACAGAGTATTTTTAATAACCTGGTGGGAGAGCCGGAGCGCCTGCTGGCCTGGCATAGCATCTTTATGTTCATGACTATGATGGTGGTGGCGCGCGGTGTCAGTGGCGGCCTGGAGAAGGCTGTACGCCTGTTGATGCCGGCATTGTTCATATTATTGCTTGTCCTGGTTGGCTATGCCTGGAACAGCGGTTCATTTGAGCAGGGTGTCAGCTTTTTGTTTGAGCCGGATTTCAGTAAAATCACTGCAAACGGCGTGCTGATTGCCATGGGCCACGCGTTCTTTACCCTCAGCCTGGGTATGGGGGCGATTATGGTTTACGGTTCATATCTGCCGGATAATGCCTCGATTGCGAAAACATCCATCGCTGTATCGCTGATGGATACCCTGGTGGCGGTACTTGCAGGTCTGGCGATCTTTCCAATTGTATTTGCCAATGGCCTTGAGCCGGCTGCCGGGCCCGGCCTGATCTTCCAGACACTGCCGATTGCCTTCGGCCACATGGACGGCGGCGCCTTTTTCGGGATGTTGTTTTTTATCCTGCTGGTGTTCGCGGCCTGGACCTCGGCTATTTCCCTGATTGAACCGGCCGTTGCATGGCTGGTAGAGAACAGGGGAATGACCCGTATTTTTGCATCCGTAGTGGCTGGTGGTGTTACCTGGCTATTCGGTTTGTTGACCGTGTTTTCGTTCAATATATGGTCCGAGGTCAAGCTGCTGTCCGGTTTTGCGGTATTCAAGGACAGCACCATTTTTGATTTGCTGGACTACCTGACGGCCAATATCATGTTGCCGCTGGGTGGCTTGTTGATAGCGGTCTTTGCGGCATGGAAAATGACACGTGA
>DAOVYA010000297.1 GCA_030635865.1 Gammaproteobacteria bacterium
AAGCTCACCCTCAACTTCCGGCAGCTTGAGCTGTGACTCGAGATCATCTTTATCCTGGTTCGCCGCAAGCAGCTGTTGCTGGACGATTGTCGGCCGCACCGTCGCGGATTCAAGCCGCGCCTGAAGGTCATCAAGCTTGGTTGTCACGGCCGCAAGGTTCGCCTTCTCCTGTAACAGTTCCCTTTCTATATCGTTAAATGGCGAAGCCTTCGTTGCCGTAACCGTTACTTCCTGCTCGGCCTTGATGTCCCTGTCCAGCTGCACACGGATTTTCCTGGCCTCTTCTGGCGCAGTTTCCACAGCCTGTATATAGGCCTCCGTGGTCGCCTTGTTGAAGCGTGTGCTCTCCAGGTTGCCCAGCGCATTGTTGAGTATCTCAACCAGGGAACCCCTGGTCTCCTCATCCAGCGAGGTTGCCGCCTCGACCTCCTTCAGCCTGGCGTTGAGCATCTTTGCCGTTACAGTAGCTGTGTCAACCGCAACAACCGGGGCTGCCGGTAGCAACAGGGCAAGCAACACGACGGACCATACCAGGCGGGAAATTGTTTGTATGCGAAATACCTCTCTCATAATCTACTCCTACCACTGATAGCCGAGTTTGACCCGGTAGGTTTTGTCCGTCTTGTCCACATTATCCGGCGCACCGCCGTCATACTCAATTTCGGCTTCGGTACTGGCCACAATGCCCATGTACAGCGGGAAGCGGAAGCCTGTCCATGAATTGACAGTAAGATTACTGCTGTCGCCAGTATCCAACAGGCCGGTATGCCGGTGGTAAAACTGGACGCGCCCGGGAACCAGGAAGCGATCGAACTTGACCAGCCAGCCGAGTGCCCAGTAGTCATTATCCTCTGCCTCGTCGAAGTTCTCGTCCACGTACAGGATACCGATGTCGGTGTTGAGGTTCATCGCCGTGCTCTCGAAGAACTGGTAACCGATATGCGGACCTATACTGGTACGCAGGTCAAGGTCAGCAAACTTGTCGTGCTCGAACGCCAGCACACCACCGTAGTAAAGTTGTTTGCTGAGGAAGTAATCGTACTTGTTATTCAGCTTCCAGTTCTCGTCGGTCACCGTGCCGGCATTCTTGTCCTTTTCGAACTGGCCAATCAGCGTGAAGCGGTCATGCTTGCGGCGCATGCCCAGCTCTGCATCAGTATCGAATTCATCCTTGTCGGTATTGCCACGCTGTGATTTCAGATCAAGATTCACCCGACCCGTCCAGCGGGCACCTTCACCCAGCCGCCAGGGGGCCGGATTGATGTAGGCAAGCTCGTCCGGTTCAATACTGCTTGCCGGTTCGCCCGCCCCGCTTTCCAGCAGGGTTGCCTGTTCCGTATTCCTGATAGTGGTAGCGGAAACAGTCTCTTCATTTACCAGCATTACCGTCACCGGTTCGTCTGCGTGCAGTTCGCTGACCTCGGCCCATTGCACCTTGATCACACCGGCGAAGCTTGTCTCAAACTCAAGGATGCCATCCTCTTTTTTGACAACCTTGCCCTGCAGCCGTGAACCATCTTTCATGAGCAGTTCGTCAGCTGACACAGGGGCCCCGGTTAGCAAAAGCATCACGGGCAAGACAAACAGGGATAACAGATTTATTCTGTACACAGATTTTGCATACATCTTCATAGTCATTAGTCGTAGATGGTTAATACGCGCCGGAAAGCAGATTCTGCAATGCAGCAGCCCCGCTTTACCAGGCTTTGAATATTCAGCGCCCTGCTTTCAGACCGCCACAGGCCATGGCTACTGCACGAAATATGGCACGCCCCTTGTTCATGGTTTCCTCCCACTCATTGGCAGGCACCGAGTCTGCAACGATGCCGGCACCGGCCTGTATATGCAGGGTTCCGTCCTTGATGACTGCCGTGCGAATCGCAATGGCCGTGTCCATGTTTCCCGACCATGCGAGGTAGCCTACCGCACCGGCATACACACCACGCTTGACCGGCTCCAGCTCGTCGATGATCTCCATGGCGCGGATTTTCGGTGCTCCACTCACGGTACCGGCCGGGAAGGTCGCACGCAATACATCAATCGCACTCATACCCTGACGAATCCTTCCGGTCACGTTTGAGACAATGTGCATGACATGGGAATAGCGTTCGATCACCATCTTCTCGGTCAATTCAACACTGCCGACCTCGCTGACGCGGCCGGCATCATTACGACCGAGATCAATCAGCATTAAATGTTCCGCAAGCTCCTTGGGGTCGGCCAGCAGGTCTGCCTCCAGCGCCATGTCCTCGGCCTCGTCCTTGCCGCGCGGCCGGGTCCCGGCAATCGGCCTCACGGTAACCAGATTCTCTTCCAGGTGCACCAGTATTTCGGGCGAGGAACCCACGACATGAAAATCACCGAGGTCAAGGTAATACATATAGGGTGATGGATTCAAACTGCGCAGGGCGCGGTACAGGTCCAGCGGCGGTGCTGAAAACGGGATCGACATCCGCTGCGACAACACCACTTGCATGGCATCCCCTTCCACGATGTATTCCTTGATGCGATCGACCGCGGCCTCGAAACCCTCACGGGTAAAACCGGACACAAAGTCAGATTCTTCAACCGGGCTCGTCTCGCACCCGGAAGAGCGGTAATCCGAGGCCATTGCACGCAGTTGCCCGGCCAGTTCCGACAACCGCGACTGCCCCTGCTCCCAGGCATTGTCCTGTGCCGGATCTACATTCACGATCAATTGCACACTACCGGCCAGGTTATCGAACACCAGCACTTCATCGGACACCATCAACAGGATATCCGGACAATCAAGCAGATCCGGCTTGTCGAATGTCTGCAGGAGCGGCTCGATATAGCGCACCGTGTCGTGACCAAAATAGCCCACCAGGCCACCACTAC
>DAOVYA010000065.1 GCA_030635865.1 Gammaproteobacteria bacterium
AGCTGGCAGCGGACTCGACGAGATTGCCGCGACACTTTGTTCCTCGCAAAGACGGGGGGATGTTTATCCGTGTCACAGCGCCTCCAACCTCAGCTCCGTCATTGCGACTTCCATCCCTCGTCATTGCGAGCGAAGCGCGGCAATCTCGTAAAGCTGGCAGCGGACTCGATGAGATTGCCGCGTCACTGCGTTCCTCGCAAAGACGGGGGGGGTGTTTGTCCGCGTCACTGTATTCCTCAGGAAGCGCATCCGCGATCTGCTCTGCCAGGCGCTGCTCATGGACCAGTTCCGATGCCCCGGCGGCCGTGGCACTGGAAATTCAGTCGCAACATGCCGGAAAGAAAGGATATTATAGTGTTTCAAGCGTATGGTATCGGGTCTGGTTCAAGGGCAGGCCCTGGCACCGTAAGCACAGGAAAGTCCTGGCCAGGTGGTATCAGGGCCAGAACAAACTGACAGGACATGTATTTAAAACATTTTAATCTGACCGAACGGCCGTTCTCGATTACGCCGGATCCGCGTTTTTTATATATGAGTGCGCGTCATAAGGAGGCGCTTGCACACCTGCTCTTTGGCCTGGGTGAAGGTGGAGGGTTTGTGCAGTTGACCGGTGAAGTAGGAACCGGCAAGACAACCATCTGCCGCTGTTTGCTGGAGCAGGTGCCGGAGAATGTTGATCTTGCCGTGGTATTGAACCCCAAGGTGACCGCAATCGAACTGATTGCCACGGTATGTGACGAACTGGGCATTGCCTATCCGCAAGAATTCACCATCAAGACATTAATCGACGTACTTAACGAATACCTGCTGGAAGCATACACACGTGGACGACGCACGGTGCTTATTATTGACGAGGCACAGAATCTGAGTGCGGATGTACTTGAACAGGTACGTTTGCTGACAAACCTGGAGACATCGACACAGAAGCTGTTGCAAATCGTTCTGATCGGGCAACCGGAATTGCGCAGCCTGCTGGAAAGCGAAGGGATGCGACAGTTATCCCAGCGAATAACCGCACGTTATCACCTTGACCCCATTACCCGGGAAGAGGCGGAGGCCTATATAAAACACCGGCTGCAGATCTGCGGGAGTTCCAGGAACATATTTTCACGCCGCGCGGTTAACAGGATTCAAAAATTGTCAGGTGGTATCCCCCGGTTGATCAATGTTCTGTGTGATCGCGCCATGCTGGGTGCATACGTCGAAGGCAAGACGCAGGTTGACTTGAAAGTACTGAAGAAAGCAGCCAGGGAAGTAATCAACGAGACACAACCTCCCGGTGGCAACAACCGGATGCCATGGCTGTTGGGTGTTTTATCTGTATTGGCGTTGGTCGCGCTGTTTGTTTATCAACCTTTTCACTCTACCGATACCCGGGTTGTTGAACCTGTTGCACAGGTCAGGGGGGACCCCGCGGCTACGCCGGTTGATGCACCGGAGACCGGGTTTGTTGAACCCGTGTCCGGGCCTGAAACAGTGCTGGAACGCGAACCAGGGCCACTGAATGACATTGAGAAAGTGTCTGTTACCCCCGGGACTGACGACGATGTAGCCGGAGCGCTGGCCACGCTGTTAATGGGGGCTGATGATTCCTATGAAATATTGGCCTGGCGCGAACTGCTTGCGCTCTGGTCGGTTGAACTGCCCGCGGATGCCAATCCCGATACCTGCGAGTTTGCAAAACAATACGGCCTGTTGTGTATGCACGAGCAGGGTAACTGGAACACGCTGCGTCAACTCGATCGCCCGGTCATCCTGAAGCTGGTTGCCGCTGATGGTCGCCGCATCCCGGTGGTGCTGCAGCATATTGATAACATGTCTGCAGAGCTGATTATCGGGGCTGACCTGTACTGGCTGGAAGTCGGGCTGGTGGACCGTTTCTGGTACGGCGGCTATTCCCTGTTGCTGCAGACGCCGCCGGGCGGGAGCCTGTTTCTCAGGGCGGGTATCCAGGCCGAGGATGTTCGGTGGCTGCGTAAACAGCTCGAGGTGGCCCAGGGTGTCGAGATACCTGCCACTAACCCCCTGCTATTCGATCAGGTCCTGAAAGAACATTTGCTGGATTTCCAGCGGAGCCGCGGACTGGTAGCCGACGGCGTGATGGGAAGAAACACGATTATTCATCTCAATTCGCAATCCAGCCCGGCGGGCATTCCCCGCCTGTCAGCGGTGCAGTCCTGAGCTTATGTCATATATTCTTGATGCACTGAGAAAGGCAGACCAGGAACGCAGCATCGGTGATGTGCCTGACCTGGATACACCGCACTGGAGCAGGCGGCGTGGTGGCCATATCCGGTACTGGGTATGGGGGGGCATCGGTTTGTTAATTGTTAATGCTGCGTTATTTGCGGTCCTGTTCAACCGTGACGACAGCGCTGATGGCCGGCCCGAGATATCCGGTAACGTGCCGGAACAGACGCAGAGCAAGTCTCCTGCCCCGCCGACAGAGTTTCAACACGGGACCATCACGAAGCCACAGCAGTCGGAAAACCTGCCGCTCAAGCCACTGGCACGGCCGGAGCGCAACGTGATAACAAAGCCGCGGCAACCGGTGCCCAGGATGGTTGGGCGCCCGGCAGTAGTTGAAGCTCCCAGGGTGGCAGCGCCTGCTGCCGACAGTGTGACACCAGTAGATGTGACCACGGCACCGGCAGCTGAAAAACCACGGGCGCCCGTTCCTGTTCAGACCGGCGAGCCGGAAATCCCGGAATGGAGTGAGCTGTCATTGGAATTCAGGAGTGGATTTAATCCGCCGCGACTGGATGTGCATGTCTATTCTGATGAACCATCACGCCGTTTTATCCTGGTTGACCTGAAGCGGTTTGCTGAAGGTGATACCCTGGACAGCGGGGCAAAGCTGGAAAAGATCCTGCCGGAAAGTATCCAGTTGTATTACCAGGGGACCCGGTTCCGGTATGACAGATAGTCAGGTGTTATTCAACACCAACCTTGCCGGTACGAATTTCTTCCTCTGTTGCATCACGGATGCCCTGGATCTCGACCTCGAATAACAGCGATTGACCGGCCAGTGGATGGTTGCCATCAAGGCAGGCGATATCATCCTTGACTTCAGTCACAGAAAAAGTCACCTCGTTTCCCTGTTCGTCGGTGCCGGTTATTTTCCCGCCTGTCTCGATGTTCTCTCCCGGTGGCAATTCGCTTAACGGTACTTCCTGGACCAGGTCGGGATCACGCTTGCCAAAGGCATCACCGGGCAGCAGCCTGGCTGTAACGATATCACCAATCCTGTGGCTCTCCAGTTCCTGCTCGAGCCGGGAGAAGAGTGCGCCGACACCATGCAGGTAGGTGATCGGTGTGCCGCTGGCTTCACGTATAATGATTCCGTCCGTATTGCTCAGGCTGTACTGCATGGTGATGACTTTAAGCGGTGCAACTGTAAGTTGTTCTTTCATAAGAATGTGTATTATACGTGTGTCGTTGTTGTTGGCGAACTTGTTGCTGCGATCATGGTCAAAGTGGGTTATGGACAGGATTATATTGATGAAACAGGCAAAATTCTCAATCGGTCAGTGTGTTTATCACAAGCTGTTTGCTTACCGTGGCGTGATAATAGATGTGGACCCGGTATTCATGGGCTCGGATGACTGGTATGAAGTTGTCGCCAAAAGCCGTCCGCCAAAAGATAAACCCTGGTATCACGTACTGGTACATGATGCATTAAGCGAAACCTATGTAGCGGAACGTAACCTGGCGGGTGACGAATCAAACGAACCGGTTGAGCATCCCCTTGTTGGTGAATTCTTTGATAAGTTTGACCAGGGCATGTATCACTCCGACAGGCAAATCAACTAGGGAAACCCTGTCATTGCGAGGAACGCAGTGACGCGGCAATCTCATCAAGTCCGCTGCCAACTTCACGAGATTGCCGCGCTTCGCTCGCAATGACGGGATGTTTTAATAAACCAAGACTCTAAAAATAACCTATGATAACAACCATTCAGATCTTGCTGAAGAGATGTACCTATGTCCCGGAGGATAACAAGGCGGGGCGCGAGGAGGCCTTGCGTACGGCCGTTGCTGTTTTGTTAATGGAAGTGGCGCGTTCGGAAGATGGTATCTCGAATGAAGAGCGCCGGGCAATACACCGTGTTATCGAAGCGCAGCATTCCATTTCACCCGACCAGGCACGTGCAGTTGCCGCTGCGGCAGAGCGGGATGCTGAACAGGCTACCTCATTGCACCCATTTACCCGACTGATTGTCGATGAATGCAGTCTCGAGGAGAGAGCAGAGGTTATCAGGATGTTATGGGAAGTTACTTTTGCTGATGGTAATGCGGGTGCGCATGAACAACATCTGGTCAGGAAGGTTGCCGGTCTTCTTCATGTACCCCATAGTGACTTCATTCGAATGAAGTTGCAGCACGGCAGTTCTTGAGAGTACATGCACGGCTTTCCTGGGCATCGCTCCCGGCGGTCATTGACTTGACTATGTGGCAGCGTGAAGACGTCGCTCCCGGCATGGCCCAGGCCAGCCTCTCGACCGGTTCCCGGTCTCACCTTCTCCATGCCTCCCGCGACGTACCTACGATGTACAGGGACGTACGAGTGCCACGAGAGGGCAGGACGCCCGGAGTGGCCTTCCATGTAGGCAAAAAAAACGGGGCCGCATGACGGCCCCGTTCCCATGTATTCATACCGCTTGTTTCAGACCATTTCTTTCAGGCCCTTAAGTGCAAGAACCTTGACTACATTACGTGCAGGTTTTGCCTTGAACATCATTTCTTCGCCTGTAAACGGATTAACTCCCTTGCGTGCCTTGGTAGCTGGCTTGCGCACGACCTTGACTTTCATCAGTCCTGGAACAGTGTAAACACCCGGGCCCCTTTTCAGGTCACGCTTGATAAGAGTGGCGAGTGAATCGAAAACCGAACCGACTTCTTTCTTGGCCAAGCCGGTTTTGTCGGCAATATAGGTGAGTGATTCTGACTTGGTTGTTGGTTTCTTTGCAGCCTTTGCGGTTGTCTTCTTTTTCGCCTTCGCTTTTTTCTTTGCAGCCATTCGATAAAGCTCCTCTATAAGTATTTGGATGAAACAGCACGCGTAAGATAGCACATTAAAATAAATGTTAAAGTTTTTTTGAATGCAGGAAATGCCTTCTATAGTAGTATTTCATGAACCTCTGTCAGCGCCCTCCGTTGCCCGGTTGATGCCCTGCTGACGAGCACCGGGGTGCATGTGCCGGGGTTGCCTTCCTGCGGTCGCGGCAGATGCATGTGCTCGCGGCCCTTGTGGTGGTACCTGCGTGGCCGGCTGCCGCAGGAGCCGCACGGTGCCGGGCGCCAGCCCCTTCACGCAGAGGCGGCAGCGGTATCCTTTTGGTGCACGCAAGACAACCCCTTGATAATCTTGTTATTTATGATTCGATATCGGATGCCCCAGGCTGTTTCTTGCAGCTTGGCCCGTTGCCTCCTGACCCTGAAGTCGGGCCTGTTTGTGATGTTTTGACCGGTTTCAGTACTACAAGGCCGCTTTGCAGCCTTGCCCTGAGCGGCTTGCTACAGGCATCACATATCCGCCTGATTATGAATTCAATTTTAGACTTCACCAGCCGATAAATCAGGAGCGAGGGGGTGTGCCCACACGGGGCACTATTGTCCACTCGAAAATATCAAGCATCAACAGCCTGGGAACTGTATTGAAATGATTGCAGCAAAGAAGATCGTGGACATGAAGATTCTGCGGGGGCTTGTGCCGCTGAATACGCTGTCCCAGGTGCGTTTTGAAGAGATATCGAAAAAAATCATAATTGAAGAGGTCCGGGCGGGTAAATACCTGTTTCGTATTGGTGACCGCGATAACCAGACTGTATATCTGCTGGGTGGGGAAGTTAACCTGCTTGATGGCAAGCGTAAGTTTTCCGCCGTGATCAAGGCCGACTCTAACAAGAGCCATTACCCGATAGCCGCTGCACAGCCGCGTGCCTTGTCAGCACGAGCGGTGAAGAAATGCGTGGTCGCCCGTATTGATTCCAGCCTGCTGGAGGCATTCCTGTCCTGGGACCAGTCAAACAACACAGAGGCGGTTGCTATTGACGCTGATGAGAATGAAGACTGGATGACGCGCATGCTTCAATCCCGGGCATTCGAAAAGATACCGCCTGCAAAAATCCAGCAACTGTTACTGAAGATGGATACCATTCAGCTCAAGGCTGATGATACTGTCATCAAACAAGGTGATGCCGGGGACTATTTCTACACCATCAAGAGCGGCAAATGCGCCGTAACCTACAAGGATACGCCGCAAGCTGATGACCAGCTGCTGGCCGAACTCTCCGAAGGCGACAGTTTTGGCGAAGATGCACTGGTCTCTGATATAAAACGCAATGCCACGGTATCCATGCTGACCGATGGGGAGTTAATGCGCCTGGCCAAGCAGGATTTCATTGACCTCCTGCAAAAACCATTGATTCGTTATGTCGATTTTGAAAAAGCCGCGGTAATGGTTGATGAAGGGGCCGTATGGATAGATGTCAGAACCGCTGATGAATATGACAACGGTGTCCTTGAGGATAGTGTAAATATCCCGCTTTCCTCGCTACGCGCGAAGATGCCTGAGCTGGTATTAAATCATCTTTATATTATCTGCTGTGATACCGGTGTGCATAGTGCCTCTGCGGCATTTACCCTGAGTCACAAGGGGTTTGACGTGTATGTTCTGCAGGGCGGATTAGAGGCCGCACCGGACAGTTCACCGGCAGATCCGGAAATTGCAGCCGGGATTGGCGGGTTCGAACAACAGATCACTGCACTGAATGACCAGAAGCAGCAGCTGGAATCCGGGCTGGCCGGGGCGCATGAACAGCAAGCATCACTTGAACAGCAAATGGCCGAGCTGAAGAAACTTCATGAGCAGGACAAGCAGCAACATGCGAGGGATGCTGAAGAACATGAGCGTTCAGCGGCAGCATTGGAGGATGAAGCCAGGCAGCTGGAAGTCAGCAGCGGCAAACAGGAGGAAAAGCGTGACAAGCTGTTGGCTGACAAGCAGGCAGCAGCTGAGGCGCTGGACAGGCAAATGCAGGAATGGGACAGGGAGCGGGCCCTGTTCATAGCAGGGAATGAAGAGACACAGCAGCGTATTGCAGGGCTCCAGGAGCAGCTTGAGCAGGCCGGCGAGAGGAACAGCCGGGACAAGTCCATGGTTCTGGGAGACCTGGAAGCCGTACAGAAAGAGCGTGACAGTTTGCAGCAGGAGATTGATACGTTAAATGCACAGCTTGCAACTGTGGCCGGCAGTGCTGATGAACAAATAGAGGACCTACAGGCGCAGTTGGAAGCCGGGCAACTGCAGTTTGAAAAAGAGCGTGACAGTTTGCAGCAGGAACTGGGATCGGCAGTGGATGCTGCTGCAGGCAAGCAGCAGAAGATTGATGCGTTAGACGCACAGATTGCAAGTGTGACCGGCAGTGCTGATGAGCACACGCAGGTCCTGCAGGCCCAGTTGGAAACCGGGCGCCAGCAGCTTGAAGAGCTGGAGCGGCAAGCAGCCGACAGGCTGGCGCAGTTAAATAATATGCAAGATGAAATGGCCTCGATGAAGATAGCTGAATCCAGGCTTGAACAGGAAGCGGTGCTGCTTCATGAGCAAAAGGAAAAACTCC
>DAOVYA010000003.1 GCA_030635865.1 Gammaproteobacteria bacterium
CCGGGAACCATTATCCATCCCGGCCACAACTATGCGGAACTCACCACATCGACCATGGAGCAGCAGCGGGAAGGCAACCCGTTCATGCATTTTGACAGCAGCGATAAATTTATCCAATACCGGATGCACTATCATGACAGGCACCGTGACTCACCCTACGGGCCGGTGTGCAAAGGTGATGAGATGAAATAAACGTGCAGGCGTGTTTCACAGATGCTGGATGAAACAGGGGTTATAGAATGACAAGAGATCAGGGTTTGATAACAAGAACAGTCATTTTGCTATGGTGCACAGTACTATTAACGGCCTGTTCCTTCTTCGGTGGTTACCAGGAAACCCCGCGAGTTTCGCTGGTCAGCATTCAGCCGATTGAAATGGGTTTGCTGGAGCAACGTTACGGCCTGCAGTTGCGGATAATGAACCCGAATGATGGTGAGATACCGGTGAAGGGATTGAGTTACTCAATCGAGATTAACGGACATGAGTTCGCCTACGGTGTAAGCCGTCAGCCGGTATCCATCCCGGCATTCAGCGAGGCGCTGCTGGATGTTGAAGTGGTCAGTAACCTGTTGAATGTCATGCAGCAGTTCCAGGAAATGAACAGTGAAAACAGTGACAGCCTCAGCTACCGCCTGAGGGGAAAGATCAGCCTGAGAAACAGCCTTGCAAAGTTGCCGTTCAATGTTGAAGGACAGTTGACCTGGTTGCCAACAGACAAGGCTGAACCTCCCGTGGCAAATTAAACATGGAAACCTTTCGCGCCTTGCGGGTTCACGAACTTGATGATGGCATCGAGGCGCGTATCGAAACACTTTTAATCGATGACCTTGCGCCCGGCGAAGTCGTCATCCAGGCATGCTTTTCCAGTTTAAATTATAAAGATGCGCTGGCTACCACCGGCAAGGGAAAGATCCTGCGCCGCTTCCCGCTGGTGGCCGGCGTCGATGTTGCCGGTCGCGTGCTTGAATCATCGGATGACCGTTTCAGGGAAGGTGATGAAGTGCTGGTTACCGGTTGCGGGATGGGCGAGAGTCACGACGGCGGGTTCTCGGAAGTTGCGCGGGTTCCCGCTGACTGGGTGGTGCCACTACCAGCTGGTTTGTCCCTGTTCGATGCCATGGCGCTGGGCACCGCGGGCTTTACCGCGGCGCTGGCAATTGATCAACTGGAGCGCAATGCACAGCAGCCGGATGCCGGCCCGGTAATCGTGACCGGTGCTACCGGGGGTGTTGGCAGCATTGCCATCGACCTGTTGAGCGGCCGTGGTTACGAGGTCATCGCCCTGACCGGAAAGGCGGATGCATCAGAATATCTCAAGGGTCTTGGCGCCACTGCCGTGCTCGATCGCAATACCCTGGAACCGGCGAAGCGTCCACTGGAAAAGGCGCAATGGGGTGGGGCGATTGATACTGTCGGTGGTGACACACTTGCGTGGCTGACGCGAACCGTAATGCCCTGGGGGAACATTGCCAGCATCGGCATGGCCGGCGGCATTGAAGTGCACACCACGGTGATGCCGTTCATCCTGCGGGGTGTCAGTATTCTCGGCATTACTTCTGCCAACTGCCCGATGGATCGCCGCAAGAAAATCTGGAACCGGTTGGTAACCGACCTGAAACCGCGACACCTCGACAAGATTGTTGCGGGGGTAGTCAAACTTGATGAACTGCCTGCTATTTCAGAAAAAGTACTCTCGGGGCAGCACCGGGGACGGTATGTGGTGAAGTTTCAGTAACGATCTGAGCTAACCTGCCCGAGACCCTTCCAGAGCCTTCATAGTAACTGCAAAACCAGACCCTATATCGAACCGTTAAAGAAGCCAGGGGTTTTGGGTCAGGTTGATTGACTTGATATGGCTACTGGTAAATACGGCCCTTGTGTTTCAACCATCCGTCTTCGTGTCGGCCATTCGGGTCATTGTGTGTCCAATGCACCACGCCACCCTTGGAGTTCCATTCGTACTCACCAAAAAAGTCTACCGTATCCCCTTCTCTTATTGAGTTGATTCTTGATGCCAAATCAATGTTATGGGCAATCAGAAGGGTTTGGCCAGACGACAACCTGATAATGAATCTCTGATGGCGGCTACCTTCGTTGTCGTCGGGAAGAACTCGGGTAACTCTGCCGGAGCCACCGACTTGCACGTCACTTTGACGCTTCTCGTATGCGGCTGCAAGTGGCTGACCACTGGTGGCCGCTTCCTCAGTAAATGAAGAGATGAAACCCGGATTCTTCTCTATGTACCCATAGATTCCAAAGCCGATTAATAATGCAATAAGTAGCTTTTTCATTGTTCCTGCTCAGATGGGCGTTATTGCCATATAGACATAATGACTTCCCGTTAAAGTGCCGACCTCCGTCCTGCGTGGATTGGCAGCGGTGCTGCCAGCGCCATACTACTCAGTGTTGCTTGCTGTGACGTACATAAGCCATCGCCGCCAAAAACCACGTTGAGGTGAGCAGTATCTCCAGCAGCCCAAGATAGCGGGCTGTGTCAGACGCGTAGGCTTCCCCGACCCCATGCATAAAATAGAACAACGCAAGAAAACAGCTCCATTGAAACGTATAGGGCCGACCATGCAACATACCACGCAGTGCAAATAACAGGGGAGTCAACAGAAACAGCAGCGCGTAGGCAACCGGGAAATGTATGGATGGCGCGAGCCAGGCGTACCAGACGGTGAGCAGCGTAAGTGTGCCGAGGTAGCCGCCCAGCGCCAGGCTATACAGTAAGCGGGTACCGGGCATCGGGGTTGTCAGGCATTGCCCAGTGCAGCGCATGTTGCAGCAATGCGTTTACCCAGCGCGGTACACAGGTTCTTTTCCTCGGTGCTCAGCGGTCGCTTGCTGTCACTGCCCGCCATATGGCTGGGACCGTAGGGGGTGCCGCCACTCTCCGTGGTCAATAACTCGTTTTCCGAATAGGGCAGGCCGAGTATCAGCATTCCGTGGTGCATCAGCGGCAGCATCATGGAGATCAGGGTGGTTTCCTGTCCGCCATACAGGCTTGAGGTTGAGGTGAACACGGCCGCCGGTTTTCCGCTGAGTGCACCGGACAGCCACAGGCTGCTGGTGGAATCGATAAAATACTTGAGCGGTGCAGCCATGTTGCCAAAACGGGTCGGGCTGCCGAGCGCAAGACCGCAACATTCCTGCAAGTCTTCCAGCGTGGCATAGGGTGGACCATCTGCCGGTATGTCGTCTTCCATGGCTTCACAGACGGTCGATACCGGTGGCACAGTGCGAATCCGTGCCTGGCACGCAGCAACGGTTTCAACACCACGTGCAATGTGCTGTGCCATTTCGGCTGTAGCCCCGTAGCGGCTGTAATACAAGACCAGGATTTCGTTCATGGCAGGTTAAAGAATATCAATGATCTTTTCCGGCGGCCTGCCGATGGCGGCCTTGCCATTCTTTACAACGATCGGTCGCTGAATCAGGCGTGGATAGCTGATCATCGCATCGATCAGCTCGGCGCGGCTGAGGCCCGGGTTGCCGAGCCCGGCTTCTGCATATTCTTTTTCAAATGTACGCATCAGGTCACGCGGTTCCAGTCCCAGCATATCGAGGAGGGATTCCAGTGTTGCGGCATCCGGCGGTGATTCAAGGTATTCGACAATCTCCGGCTTCTCCCCCCTGCTTTCAAGCAGGTCGAGGGTCAGGCGGCATTTGGAGCATTGCGGGTTGAAGTAAATCGTCACTTCATCTGACATGGTTTCCGGTTCTCAACTGTGTGGGTTATCAAATAAGAAAGCTTTTAATTATTCGTCATTGCGAGGAACGAAGTGACGCGGCAATCTCAGTAAGTCCGCTGCCAGCTTCAGGAGATTGCCACGCTACGCTCGCAATGACGAGAATTTTTAAATTAATCAGGTCTCCCTTAACTTTTCATGACACGAATATCCCCGATACGCATACGCCATTCTTTCGGGCCGCTTTCATGGATTGAGTTGCCGTTTACGTCGACGGCCACGGTGACGGGCATGTCCTCGACCTCGAATTCATAGACGGCCTCCATGCCCAACTCCGCAAACGCGATCACTTTTGCGGCGCGGATGGCTTTCGATACAAGGTAGGCCGCGCCACCGGTCGCAATCAGGTATACCGCGCCATGCCGGGCGATGGACTCAATGGCCTGCGGGCCACGTTCGGCCTTGCCGATCATGCCCAGCAGGCCGGTTTTCTCCAGCATTGTATCGGTAAACTTGTCCATGCGCGTGGCGGTGGTCGGGCCCGCCGGTCCGACAACCTCGTCACCGACCGGGTCTACCGGTCCCACGTAGTAGAGAAACCGCCCGTTGAAGTCCAGGCCGTCCGGCAGTGCTTCACCGCGATCCAGCAACTCTGTGATGCGTTTGTGGGCGGCGTCACGGCCGGTCAGGAATTTACCGCTGAGCAGCAGCCTGTCACCCGGCTTCCAGTCACGTACCGCTTCCCGGTCAAGCTGGTCAAGTTGTACCCGGCGGGTATTCCTGTCCGCCTCACGGGTGATCGCAGGCCAGTCCTCGAGCCGCGGCAGGTCCAGCTCTGCCGGGCCACTGCCATCCAGGGTGAAATGCACATGCCGGGTGGCTGCACAGTTGGGGATCAGGGCGACAGGCTTGGAAGCCGCATGCGTCGGGTAGTCGCGTAGCTTGACGTCGAGTACCGTTGTAAGCCCCCCGAGTCCCTGCGCACCGATGCCAAGCGCATTGACCTTGTCAAAGATTTCCAGGCGTAGTTCTTCCAGCCGGGTGTTGGCCCCGCGTGCCTGTAGTTCATGAATGGTAATGGGTTCGAGGATGGCTTCCTTGGCCAGCAGCATGGCCTTTTCCGCCGTGCCACCAATACCGATACCGAGTATGCCCGGCGGGCACCAGCCGGCGCCCATGGCCGGGACCTGGCCGAGTACCCATTCGACGATGTCATCGCCGGGATTCAGAATCGTAAAACGTGACTTGTTCTCCGAGCCGCCGCCTTTTGCCGCGACGATGATCTCGACCTTGTCGCCGGGCACAATGTCCTTGTAAATGACTGCCGGTGTGTTGTCACCGGTGTTGCGGCGTTCCCCGGCCGGGTCGCTGACAATGGAGGCGCGCAGCGGGTTGTCCGGGTCGGA
Source organism: Gammaproteobacteria bacterium (assembly GCA_030635865.1). Classification (GTDB taxonomy): domain Bacteria; phylum Pseudomonadota; class Gammaproteobacteria; order UBA9214; family UBA9214; genus UBA9214. The sequence continues at coordinate 5,099 of DAOVYA010000003.1, forward strand.
GTAGGCCTGGCGTACGCCCTCATTGATCATTTCATCGATACCGGTATCGGTATCCCAGCGTACATCCATGCCGACCTTGATGAACACGTTGACGATCCCGGTGTCCTGGCAGATCGGGCGGTGACCTTCGGCGCACATGCGCGAATTGATCAGTATCTGTGCCATGGCATCTTTGGCGGCGGCCGATTGTTCCTTTTGCCATGCCTGGTGCAGGGCCTTGATAAAATCCGGCGGGTGATAATAGGAAATATATTGCAGCGCATCGCGGATGCTGTCGGTGAAATCCTGCTTATTGATTGTGCTCATGCGCGGTTTTTTTACGGGAACCTTGTATAGGAGTATCAGTCCCAATTGTAGCCGTTTCCCTGTTTCTTATGTAATACCGGTCGGGAATGACCGGAGCGGCTCTTAAAAGGGGTACAATCGGCGTTTGTTTGAAAAGGAGTTGATGATGCGTCTACTGGTGTTGATCGCAGCCCTGTTTACTGCCCTGCCGGGGATTGCCGGCAAGGTTGATTTCACCCTGCCTGACCTGGAGGGCAAGCCGGTATCCCTGTCAGATTTCAGGGGTAAATGGGTGATCGTGAATTACTGGGCGACCTGGTGTCCGCCCTGTCTGGAAGAAATCCCCGATCTGGTTGATCTTTATGAAAACAACCGCAGGGATGTGGTTGTACTCGGTATTGATTATGAAGATGTCAATCTCGATTACCTGAAGGAATTTGTAGACACGCACTTCATTTCTTATCCCGTGCTGCGCATGTCCCCGGCTCCGGTCACCGAACTGGGCCCTGTGACAGGTTTGCCGACGACCTACATTATTTCACCAGAGGGTGAACGCATGGCCCGCCAGGAAGGGCCCATCACCCGCAAGGCGCTTGAAGCGTACCTGGAGCGCAAACGACAGCAGTCTGCAGCAATGCCCCCGGTTACTGCTGCCGGGACGCGTGCTACTACTCCCCGCTGAACTACCTGAAGAGTCTCTGATTAGTTCATTTCAGGTCATTCACGAGCGATGTACAACATCTGGATGGTTTTCTTTTCACCCTGGTCGAGGTTTGATGCAGGACCCGCGCCTTGCAGGGAATACCGACCGTTCCCGGCGAGGCGCCGGTCCTACAGTTATTAGAGGTTAGCCTGGTGGGCATGATTTGTGTGCGTTGTCTGGTCTCCGGTCGCGTGCAAGGCGTATTTTTCCGCGCTTCAACCCGTGAGCAGGCGCGGCAACTGGGTCTGTCAGGGTCTGTGCGGAATCTGCCGGATGGTCAGGTGGAAGTCGTGGCCTGTGGCGGGCAAACAGCGGTCGAAGCCTTGCAGGCCTGGTTATGGCAGGGGCCGCCGCATGCACAGGTCAGTGCAGTCAGTTGTGAAGCGTGTGAGGCGCCTGCCTCCGGCGGATTCAGGGTTATTTGACCCGCTGGTTCATATCATAAACTTTTGATCCACCCTCAGAGCCAGGCGGTGGCGTGAGAATGGTGTCAGCCGGCGGTTTCGAGGTGTCTGTTTGCGGGTAGTCCAGTGTGTAGTGCAGCCCGCGGCTTTCCTTGCGCTGTTGCGCACAACGGATGATCAGGGCCGCAACCTGGGCAAGGTTGCGCAGTTCCAGGAGGTCATTCGTGACGGTGAAATTGCTGTAGTACTCCTGAATTTCCTGCTGCAGCAGATCCACGCGTCGCCAGGCCCGTTCCAGGCGCTTGTTGGTGCGTACAATGCCCACGTAGTTCCACATGCAGCGTCGCAGTTCGTCCCAGTTGTGGGTGACCACCACTTCTTCGTCGGAATCCCTGACCCGTGATACATCCCAGGCCGGCAAGGCCTGCACGGGTGGCGTGTCGTCCAGCGTGCTGGCGATGTGCTTGCTGGCAGCAGCGGCGAATACCAGGCATTCCAGCAGTGAATTGCTGGCCATGCGGTTGGCGCCATGCAGCCCGGTGCAGGCGACTTCGCCAACGGCATACAGGCCGGGCAGGTCGGTCCGCCCGTCAAGATCGGTGATGACACCCCCGCAGGTATAGTGTGCGGCGGGTACCACCGGGATGGGTTCCAGTGTCATGTCATAGCCGAGTTCACGGCAGCGGGCATAGACAGTTGGAAAGTGCTGCTTGATAAAGTGGGCTGGCTTGTGGCTGATATCCAGCAAGACGTACTCAACGCCCAGGCGTTTTATTTCATGGTCGATTGCGCGCGCCACGATATCCCGGGGTGCAAGATTGCCGCGCTTGTCAAAGCGTTCCATGAAAGGCGTGCCGTCCGGCAGCAGTAGCTGTCCGCCTTCACCGCGCACCGCCTCGGTCAACAGGAAAGACTTGGCCTCGGGGTGGTACAGGCAGGTGGGGTGGAATTGATTGAATTCCATGTTGGCGACCCGGCAGCCGGCACGCCATGCCATGGCGATACCATCGCCACTGGAGGTATCCGGATTAGTGGTGTAGAGGTAGGCCTTGCTGGCGCCACCCGTGGCCAGGACGGTTTTTCGCGCTGCAAACACCTCGACGAGCTGACGTTCCCGATCCAGCACGTAGGCGCCGAGTGCACGGTTTTCAGACAGGCCCAGCTTGGCGCCGGTGACTAAATCAACGGCAATGTGATCCGCATACAGGGTGATATTCGGCCGCTTTTTTGCTTCATCCAGCAAGCTGGTTTCCAATGCGCGCCCGGTTGCATCGGCCGCATGCAGCACCCGTCGTGTGGAATGGCCGCCTTCACGGGTGAGGTGAAATGCCTGGCCATTTTCTGATTCCGGATGGCGGGTAAACGGCACCCCGAGGTCAACCAGCCAGCGAATGGCCTCGGGGGCATGCTCAACGGTAAAGCGCACGGCTTCCGGCTTGCTGAGTCCGGCGCCGGCATCCATCGTGTCTTCGATATGTGCATCGAAGGAGTCGGATGGGTCGGTGACGGCTGAAATCCCCCCCTGGGCATACAGGGTACAGCCCTCATTCAGTTCACCCTTGGCGATCACGGCAACCTGTACGCTGGCTGGCAGCCGCAGGGCCAGGCTCAGCCCGGCGCCACCGCTACCGATTATGAGGACATCATGGCTGTATGCTGGGGTCATAGACCTGATTATGCGGTAATGTTCGGTTGGAAGAGGAGCTTTCGTGCAATTTAGGGGTTGAGTGGGTAATGTTCGTTCTATAAGCGGGTGCCGGTCAAGTGATGGGGTGTCGGCCGCCAGCAGTGCAGGCAGCGGGATTTACTTCCAAGCCCCCGAATTTTATATGATATCTGCGAACGAATTTGCCCTGGCGGGGTCTACCAGACGTGTTCCGGGTTGAAGGGAGATAGCCCGGATGGGCGAGCGAAGCATCGATTACGCACTGGTCAAGAAAGTCCAGCAGGGTGACAAGGCAGCATTTGATGTACTGGTACTGAAATACCAGAATAAAATCATCCAGTTGGTGAACCGCTACGTGCGGGATCCGGATGAGGCCATGGATGTGGCACAGGAGGCCTTTATCAAGGCCTACAAGGCAATCGGGCGTTTTCGCGGTGAGAGTGCGTTCTATACCTGGATTTACCGGATCGCGATCAATACCGCGAAGAACTACCTGGTGGCGAGCAAGCGTCGTCCTCCTAAAAGTGATATTGATGCACAGGAAGCGGAACAATATGAGGGTGCTACCGGTCTGAAGGAGTATGCAACACCGGAGCGTATTTTGTTGAGGGATGAAATCAAGGAAGCCATAGCACGTGCGATTGACGAGTTGCCTGACGATTTGCGTACCGCCATTACCCTGCGCGAACTTGAAGGCCTGAGTTATGAAGAAATTGCACAGACTATGGAGTGTCCGATTGGTACCGTGCGTTCAAGGATTTTCAGGGCCAGGGATGCGATTGATACCAAATTGAAACCATTACTTGAGTAAAGAAGCGGGTTTGTCACTATGAAAGATAAATTACACGAACAATTGTCAGCGCTGGTCGATGATGAACTGGAAGAACGGGAACAGGCGCTGCTGTTAAAGCAGCTGGCAGGAGATGCAGAGCTGTCGCGTCGTCTGTCACGTTTTCAGATCATCAGCGATGCCTTGCAGAATCATCTGCCGGAGATATCCAGCACCGGGTTCCATGAGCGCGTCCAGGCTGCGCTGGCTGATGAGCCGCCTGTGCAGCAGCATTCAACATTGGCCACCTTATTCAAGCCGGTTGCCGGTCTTGCGCTTGCAGCCTCGGTGGCCATGATAGCCGTGCTGTCATTGCAGTCCGTTCGTCAGGAGGGTCCGGGAGCTATACCGGCAGTGGCGAGCGCACCAGTGCATGACAGTTATATTCGTGCAGCAGCCGATGACGCAGTACAACCCGAAGAGCCGGCCGGGGTCGCACAGAACCTGGATGTCTACCTGGTAAATCACAGTGAATTTGCTGTCAGTCGGGGCATCCTGCCTTATATGCGCCTGGTTGGTCATGATATGAACCCTGATAATAAGGAATAATGGTGTGAGATGGCTGGCTGTTGTTTTGCTGGTTACGACCGGCCAGGTTGTTGCGCAGGAGAGTGCCCGTCAATGGCTGAATGAGATGTCCAGCGCCATGCAAGCGCTTGATTACGATGGCACTTTTGTTTATCTCCATGATAACAAGCTGGAGACAATGCGCATTATTCACCAGGTGACCGAAGGCGGCGAAAAGGAACGCCTCGTCTCTCTTACTGGAAGTCCCCGGGAAGTATTGCGCGATGACCGCGTAGTGACCTGCATCATGCCGGATAGCAAGTCTGTCATGATTGGTCAGAGTCGCCCGCGTCAACCGTTCCCGGTTCTTCCCAAAGATCTGGATGCACTGTCCCGTTACTATCGACTGGAAGATGCTGGCGAGGACCGCATGACCGGGTATATGACCCGCGTTATCAAGATTAAACCCAGGGACGCCTTGCGTTACGGGTATCGTTTCTGGATTGATAAAAAAACCAGGATGCTGCTCAAGTTTGACCTGGCCGACGTGGATGGAAAAGCCATTGAACAGGTCATGTTTACCAGTCTGGGGATTGGCAACAGGATTCCCGCGACTGCACTGAAACCCGCACTCACCGGTGATGGATATACCTGGTACCGGCAGGAAAACACCGGCAACAGGCCGGCAAAGAAGACCGATGTGCCGGGCTGGACGGTAGACCGTCTGCCGGCTGGTTTCAGTATGGTTCATTTCCAGCACAAGCATATGCTGAAAAATAATGCATCCACAGACCATATGGTATTCAGTGATGGCCTGGCAACCGTATCTGTTTATGTGGAGAAATTACCGGAAGGCGAGACCCCGGTCACGGGCTTGTCAAGCATGGGTGCAATGAACGCCTATCGCACAGAGGTAGATGGTTACCAGATAACGGTTGTAGGCGAGGTTCCGCGGACCACGGTGCAAATGATCGCGCGTTCAGTCAATCGTCGTTCCTGATGTGGAAAAATGATTGAAGAGACAGGACAGGTTGTTGATGTCAAGGGTGCGTTTGCCTGGATTGAGAGTGAACGTACTTCAACATGTGGTGCCTGTAATGTTCGCAAGGGCTGTGGCACAGCGGTCCTGGCAAAGGTCTTCGGGCAGCGCAGGGTGCATCTGCGCGTGTTAAACCGGATTAATGCCCAGGTCGGTGATGCCGTTGTAATAGGTATCCCGGAATCGGCCCTGGTACGTGGCTCACTGGCGGTATATGCCGCACCCCTGGCGGGTTTATTTGCCGGCGCGATTGCCGGAGATTTCCTGGGGAATCGTTTTTTTCAGGGCGGTTCTGATCTGCCGTCCATTATCGGGGCGTTGGCAGGCATTACTGCAGGACTGGTCTGGTTGAAGCGGTTTAGCCGGCAGTCCGAAAAAGATGCCTCATATCAGCCGGTGATCCTGCGCAAGCAGACCTGGTCGGAGAGTGTTCAGGGGTCCGGATAGTGGTTTGATTATTTGGTTGTTTTCTTAACTGGTTAGTATGGAGATGAAAGTATGTTGAATGTTCGCAGGTATGCAGCTTACACGTGGCTCATAAGTATTCCACTGTTGCTGTGCATGCAAATCGTAAATGCGGCTCACTTGCCTGAGTTCACTGAACTGGTGAAAGAGACAAGTGCGGCAGTGGTTAACATCAGTACGACCCAGAAGATCAAGACGGCGTTTTCGCATCTCCCGGACGGGTTCGAAATGCCGGAGTTCCCGAAGGGCAGCCCGTTTGGAGAGCTGTTCAAGCATTTCCTTGACCAGGATGATAGTGGGCCGCGTTACAGGGACTCAAAATCGCTGGGTTCGGGGTTTGTCATTTCCGAAGATGGTTATGTGTTGACGAATTACCATGTTGTACAGAATGCTGACGAAATTATAGTGCGTCTGAGTGACCGGCGTGAACTGGTGGCCGAGGTTATCGGAGAAGACAAGCGTAGTGATATAGCATTGCTGAAGATTGATGCGAATAACCTGCCTGTCGTAAAAATCGGCAAGTCAAGTGATCTTGAAGTGGGCGAGTGGGTATTGGCCATTGGATCGCCGTTCGGGTTTGACCATTCAGCGACAGCGGGTATTGTCAGCGCCAAGGGCCGAAGTCTGCCGCGCGAGAACTATGTGCCGTTTATCCAGACTGATGTCGCAATTAATCCGGGTAATTCCGGTGGCCCATTGTTTAACCAGGCCGGCGAAGTAGTTGGCGTGAATTCACAAATCTACAGCCGCACCGGTGGTTATATGGGATTGTCCTTTGCAATTCCGATTGAAGTGGCAATGGACGTGGCTGATCAGTTGAAGACAACCGGAAAGGTCAGTCGCGGCTGGCTGGGCGTCCTGATTCAGGATGTCACCCTTGACCTGGCGGAATCGTTTGGCATGGATCAACCACGTGGTGCACTGGTTGCCAAAGTGTTGCCCGACAGCCCGGCAGAGAATGCCGGGATCAAGGTCGGCGATGTAATCGTGGAATTCGATGGCAAGGATGTTCACAGTTCCTCCGGTCTGCCGCCGATTGTCGGCAGTAGCAAGGTGGGTGTGGAAATACCCGTTGATGTGATCCGTAGCGGGAAAAGGAAAGTAGTCAAGGTAAAGCTGGGCGAATTGCCCGAGGAAGAAAAGCGGGCCAGCAGGGGCGAGCCGGAAGCCGAGAAGGTCAACCGGATTGGTATTGGTGTGGTCGAACTGAATGAAGATCAACTGACCGAGCTGGAGATTGACGGTGGCGTCCTGGTAAACCATGTTGTCAACGGTACGGCATCAAGATCAGGTATTCGCGAGGGGGATATTATTCTCAGTATCGACAACAAGCCGGTAAAAAACGTGAAGCAGTTTCAGAGGATGGTCGAGGGGCTGGCTGCTGGCAAAGCGGTAGCCTTTTTGTTGCAGCGGAACGGTAGTCCGACCTTCCTGGCCGTCAAGGTACCCGAGGACGAATAGGGAAATTATTTGATACCACGACTGACGGTTTTTGTGCGCAGGGGCTGTCATCTGTGTACAGATATGGCACAGGCGCTGGAGCGCCTGCGCCCCGAACTCGGTTTTGAGTTTACGCAGGTCGATATTGACAGCGACCCCGGCCTGTTGCGCCAGTATGATACCCGTGTACCCGTGCTGGTCGCCGGTGATGCCGAAATCTGTTTTTACTTCCTTGAAGAGCAACGGTTGCGTGCCTATATACAGTCACAGCAGAATAGCGCTGACTGTGAGTGACTTGCCAACCGGTTTCTGTATAATAAAAAGCTTATTTTTAATCAGTTACTTGTGGCGCGCACGAGTGTCTCCCTTAAGGCAATAAGCTGTCCTGGCTCAATGGTTCAGGGCCGGATTTTCAGTATCACATGACCGACAGACAGCACGTCCGCAATTTTTCCATAATCGCCCATATCGATCACGGAAAGTCCACGCTGGCAGATCGCTTCATCCAGATCTGCGGGGGCTTGAGTGACCGTGAAATGGAAAACCAGGTGCTCGATTCCATGGACCTGGAACGTGAGCGTGGAATCACCATCAAGGCGCAGAGTGTCGCCCTGCAATACAAATCCCGTTCCGGTGAGATTTACGAGTTGAATCTTATTGACACACCGGGGCACGTGGATTTCTCCTACGAGGTGTCCCGGTCTCTGGCTGCCTGTGAAGGCGCATTGCTGGTTGTTGATGTGGCCCAGGGAGTGGAGGCGCAGAGCGTAGCCAATTGCTACACCGCCATTGACCTTGATCTCGAGGTGGTACCGGTACTGAATAAAATCGATCTGCCGGCCGCCGAGCCCGAGCGGGTGATCAGGGAAATTGAAGAAATCATCGGGATTGATGCGCAGGACGCCGTGCGTACCAGTGCCAAGACCGGTGAAGGTGTCATCGACGTACTGGAAGACCTGATTCAGCGTATTCCGCCTCCGGAAGGGGGCATCGATGCGCCACTGAGAGCGCTGATTGTTGATTCATGGTTTGATAACTATGTCGGGGTGATATCGTTGGTGCGGGTGGTTGAAGGCCGTATCTCGCGGCGTGACAAGCTTCGTGTCATGTCAACCGGGCGTCACTACCAGGTTGAAAAGCTCGGGGTGTTTACACCCAAACCGCTAGACCGTGAAGAACTTTTTGCCGGTTATGTGGGTTTCCTGGTTGCGGGGATCAAGGATATCGATGGTGCGCCGGTGGGTGATACGCTGACCCTCGTAAACACCCCGGCTGAAGAGGCCCTGCCAGGGTTCAAGAAGGTGCAACCCAACGTATTTGCAGGGCTTTACCCGGTAAGTTCGGATGACTACGAAAACCTGCGCGATGCCTTGCAGAAACTGCGGCTGAATGATGCAGCGCTGCACTATGAGCCGGAATCATCGGAGGCGTTGGGTTTCGGATTTCGGTGTGGATTCCTGGGTATGCTGCACATGGAGATCGTGCAGGAACGGCTTGAGCGGGAATATAACCTGGACCTGATTACCACGGCGCCGACGGTAATCTATGAGGTACTGGATACCAGGGGTGAAGTGATTAAAATTGACAACCCTGCCAGTTTGCCGCCGGTCAACCAGATTGAAGAGGTCCGTGAACCGATCATTGAGGCCAATATCCTGGTGCCGCAGGAGCACCTGGGCAATGTCATTACCCTGTGTATCGAAAAACGGGGTGTACAAAAGAACATGCAGTATCTCGGTAAGCAAGTATCGCTGAGCTACGAGTTGCCAATGAGTGAAATCGTTCTGGATTTCTTTGATCGACTCAAATCCGTCAGCCGTGGTTATGCGTCTTTCGACTATCACTTTGTACGTTTTCAGTCAGCGCCACTGGTAAAACTGGATGTCCTGATCAACGGTGAACGGGTGGATGCCCTGTCCCTGATTGTGCACCGGGATGTGTCACAGTCCCGTGGTCGCTCGTTGACGGTAAAGATGAAAGAATTGATCCCGCGGCAAATGTATGATGTGGCCATCCAGGCTGCAATTGGCGGGCAGATTATCGCCCGTACCACGGTAAAGGCATTACGCAAGAACGTCACGGCTAAATGTTATGGTGGCGATATTTCTCGCAAACGCAAATTGCTTGAGAAACAGAAGGCTGGCAAAAAACGCATGAAGCAGTTTGGCAAGGTCGAAATACCGCAGGAAGCGTTTCTCGCGGTATTGCGGCTCAATGGTGATTGAGTGGCGCGAGATGCATATAATGACCGCTCCGGTACTTATAACCTGTGTCCACCCAAAAAGAATAACTCTCGCCAGGACGCAAAGATCGCAAAGTTATAAGCTGTTGTAATGAAAGCATGTTCATAATTCTTTCTTTGCACCTTTACGAGTAAATTGCAGCGTTGTAGATGGAAACCAACCATGGACTTATTCAGGACAGGCAAGCGAGGACAGGATGAATATTGATTTTCCGGCGATACTGGTTGGTGCAACCCTGTTTACGGGGCTGGCATGGGCGCTTGACAGCCTGTTGCTGGCGCCGGCGCGTAACAGAAAGGCCGCAGTGTTACTGGATAGTGGCGCCTCCGCTGAATCCGAACAGGTTGCCAGCGTGCTCAAGGAACCCACCTGGGTTGAATATTGCAAGTCCTTTTTCCCTGTCATCCTGGCCGTGCTGTTACTTCGATCATTCCTGGTCGAACCATTTCGTATTCCATCCGGTTCCATGATGCCTACGCTGGAGGTTGGTGATTTTATCCTGGTCAACAAATTCGCATACGGTATTCGTTTGCCTGTGCTGGACACGAAAGTGATAGGGATCGGAAAACCTGCCCGTGGAGATGTCGTGGTGTTCCGCTATCCAAAGAATGAGACTATTGACTACATCAAGCGTGTCGTCGGACTGCCGGGGGACCGGGTCGGTTATTACAACAAGATTCTCTATATCAATGGCAAAGCCATAGGCCAGGTTCCGGCTGGTGTGTATATTGGGAAAGGTTCCGGTGTATCTATGTCAGGTGCGAGCCAGCGCATGGAAATGCTTGGCGATATACGACATGATATCCTCGTGAGGCCGCGTACACCGGGACTGGAGGGCGAATATGTTGTCGGTGAAGACGAGTATTTCATGATGGGTGATAACCGCGATAACAGTAATGACAGTCGCTACTGGGGTACAGTTCCCGAGAAAAACCTGGTAGGCAAGGCATTTCGGGTCTGGATGAACTGGGACAGCGCCAATGGCGGGATTGAATGGGACCGCCTGGGTATGAAAATCCAATAGGACAACCGCGAGGAAAAGCTATGCGATCAATTCGGCGACAGGCAGGCGTAACGGCAATTGGCTGGGTGATAATACTGGCCCTGATAGGTTTCTTTGTATTCCTGACGCTGAAGATGTTGCCGTCATATCTGGAGTACTTCAAGGTGTCATCAAGTCTTGAGTCATTGGAGAAAGAAGAATTGTCAACCCCCCAGGAGGTCAGAAAGCTTCTCGGGAGGCGTTTCGATATCAGTTATGTCTATACGATCACACCAAAGCAGGTGAAGGTGAAAAATGCAGGGAAAGTCTTCAATGTAACCGCCATGTATGAGTCACGTGTACATCTGTTTGCAAACGTTGATGTATTGATGAGTTTCAAAAAACAGGTCAAGGTCCCCCGGCGTTGACGAAATCACCGGAGCCACTGGCCAAAAAACTGGGCCATAATTTTAGTGATACGACCCTCCTGCAGCAGGCGCTGACGCATTGCAGCGCTGGCAGTGTAAATAATGAGCGACTGGAATTTCTTGGTGATGCAGTGCTCGGCTGTGTCATCACCGATGAGCTGTATCGGCGTTACCCGCAGGCACATGAAGGTAAACTTAGCCGTTTGCGGGCCAATCTGGTCAGGCGGGAATCCCTGGCAGCAGTAGCGCGCTGGCTTGATATCGGTCAGTACCTTCATCTTGGTACCGGCGAGCGCAAGAGCGGTGGTCATCACCGCGATTCCATTCTCTCTGATGCCATGGAAGCCTTGCTTGGCGCCATTTACCTTGACGGCGGTTTTGATGCGTGCCGCACCTGTATCCTCACCCTGTTTTCAGATGTGCTCGATAGCCTTTCGGAGGTCGCCGCACTGAAAGATGCCAAGACCCGTTTGCAGGAACACCTGCAATCACGACACCTGGCCCTTCCTGAATACCGGGTGACTGAAGTGACCGGTGAAGCGCATGCCCAGTTCTTTAAGGTTGAGTGCCATGTCGGTGACACTGAGCCAACGCAGGGACAGGGGAAAAATCGTCGTTATGCAGAGCAGGACGCTGCTGAAAAAATGTTGACGCAATTGCTTGAGTAATAGCGTGGACAAGGAATTTCGCTGTGGTTATGTTGCCCTGATCGGGCGACCGAATGTCGGTAAGTCCACGCTTCTGAACCGAATCCTGAGACAGAAAATCAGCATTACATCAAGGCGTCCCCAGACAACGCGTCACCGGGTGCTCGGTATCAAGACAGAAGCCTCTGTGCAGACTATTTATGTCGATACACCCGGTATCCATGCTTTCAGCGGGCGTGCCATGAACCGGCATATGAACCGGGCTGCCAGCCGTGCACTGCAGGATGTCGATGTCGTGGTCTTCCTGGTAGAGGGTGTGCGCTGGATGCCGGATGATGAGCTGGTACTGGAGAAACTCCGGGATCTTGAGTGCCCGGTAATCCTGGCAGTGAACAAGATTGATCTGCTGGATAGCAAGGAGGTGCTGTTGCCCGGTCTGCAGGCGCTTGCCGGGAAGCGAGCATTTCATCAAATCATCCCGATATCAGCGCGAAAGGGCGATAATATCCCGGCGCTGGAATCCTGTATTGCCGCGTTGCTGCCGGTTGCCCCGCCGCTGTTTCCGGAAGACCAGGTGACGGACCGTCCGGTACGTTTTCTTGCAGCCGAGCTGGTCAGGGAAAAATTGTTTCGCAAGCTGGGAAAGGAGTTGCCCTACGGGCTGACCGTGGAAGTGGAACAGTTTCGCAGCGAGAAGGATATAACCCATATTCACGCGCTAATCTGGGTGGAACGCAAGAGCCAGAAGAATATCGTTATTGGCAAACAGGGCCGGGTACTCAAGGAAGTCGGGCAGGAGGCGCGCAGGGATATCGAGGAATTGGTTGAAAAAAAGGTCAATCTCAAATTATGGGTCAAGGTAAAGGAAGGCTGGGCGGACGATGAACGGGCACTGCGCAGCCTGGGGTATAATGACGATAATTAAACAGTTTTTATCCTTGAAAAAGTACATCTCGCGCAAAGACGCAAAGGCGCGAAGATAAAAACCCAAGTCTTCGCCACAGAGATCACAGAGTACACAGAGAAAAATAATATTATCGGTACTTAGGGATATTGACGCCAGAGTTGGGACAAGTGCTATCTGGAAATGTAGCCTGTTTTCTCTTTGCCCTCTGCGATCTCTGTGGCAATATAAATTTTGTTTTTCTTGGCGGCTTTGCGCCTTTGCGCGAGTTATTTTTTCTGGAAGTACACATAAATATGTTACCTGGATCGCCATGAGCAACCGTATACGCGTTTCCCTGGAACCTGCCTGGATCCTGCATCATTATCCATACCGGGACACCAGTCTGCTGGTTGAGGTGTTTAGCCGGCAGCATGGACGCATCGGGCTGGTTGCCCGGGGTGCACGCTCGGCCAGGGCTCGTTGGCATGGTCATTTGCAAATTCTCAGGCCGTTGTTATTGTCGTGGAGCATACGCGGCGAACTCGGGACGCTGACCGGGGTGGAAAGCCGGAAGGCGGTGAAGTTGTTGCCAGGCCGAAAGGTATTGAGCGCCTGTTACCTGAATGAGCTGCTGATGCGCCTGTTGACCCGCCATGATCCTCACCCGGATCTGTTTGTGGCGTATGAACAGGCCATCCTGAATCTGGAATCCGCCGAGGAGCCTGTGTTGCGTGTATTTGAAAAGCGGCTACTGCAGGCATTGGGTTATGGCCTGTTGCTGGACCACGAGGCCGACAGTGGGAACCCGGTTGACCGGGATGGCTGGTACGAGTACCAGCTGGAGCGGGGGCCGGTTCCATGTGCGCATACAGAAACTGATGGCCTCTATCTGCGTGGCTCCAGTTTATTGGCATTGCAGAACGATTGTTTGGCTGACAGGCTGGCATGCAGGGAAGTCAAACGTCTCATGCGGGCGGCGCTCGGGCTTTACCTGGGATCGCGGCCGCTCAAAACACGTGAAGTATTGCGGCAGCTGGCATCGTTGTCGCGGGCTGGCGAGAGCGCACAGGCCCTGGGACGATGAAAAGGATACGGATGACACACCATGACTGTCGATAACGAAATATTGTTAGGCGTGAATATTGATCATGTCGCGACCCTGCGCCAGGCGCGCGGCACGCGCTACCCGGATCCGGTACAGGCCGCTATCGAGGCGGAGCAGGCAGGCGCTGACAGTATTACGCTGCATCTAAGAGAGGACCGTCGCCATATCCAGGAACGCGATGTCCGTATGCTCAGGGATATATTGCTGACACGCATGAACCTGGAAATGGCGGTCACTGATGACATGCTGGTCTTTGCAGAGCAAACCCGCCCCGAGGATTGTTGCCTGGTCCCGGAACAGCGTGAAGAGCTGACAACCGAGGGCGGGCTGGATGTTGCAGGACAGCTGCCGCGCATCCGTGATGCATGCGCGCAACTGAAGCAGGCCGGTGTGCGTGTTTCACTGTTTATTGATGCGGACCCGGACCAGGTCTCGGCCGCGGCCGAAACCGGCGCACCCTGCATCGAGATTCATACCGGGCATTTTGCCGATGCAAGCGGTAGCCTGGCGCAGGCAGAGCAGTTGGCAGACATCGTACTTGCCGTTAAACAAGGCATTGATGCAGGTTTGACGGTCCATGCCGGTCATGGATTGCACTATCATAATGTAAAAAAGATTGCAGCGATCCCGGGTGTGCGTGAACTGAATATCGGGCACGCCATTATTGCACGTGCAGTCTTTACCGGTCTGTCCAATGCCGTGGCGGAAATGAAACGCCTGATGCAGGAAGCTGTTGAGGGCTAATACTGGCTGGTTTCTTTATCCAAAAAGAAAAACTCGCGCCAGGACGCCAGGGCGCAAGGAATTACAAGGTCAATAAGGGTCCGGGTTCAGCCAAAAGTTGCCGTTCCCCGTATATAAAAACACCACTGATGAGGGGCTCCTGATCGGCGACTACCGGCCAACTCCTGCCGCCCAGCTTACAATCTTTATTGCAAAAAAAGCGGCCATCAACGGCCGCCTCTTTAAAATAGCATGACTGGTTACTTGCGGAAGGTATAAGCAACACCAAGCACAGCCGTCAGTTCAGTGTCATCATCTACAATAGAGCTGTCATCGATTTCATCACCCAGTAAATCGTAGCGGAGACCGCCAATGTACATCCAGGGTGAGGTCTTTTGCTGATAAACAGCCACTGCACCAAAACGGTAGTTGAAGTCACTGTCCGCCGAGTAGGGGGTACGTCCGATGAGAAGGTTTGCTTCTCTGGCCCTGACGCCATAGTAGTAGTCGTTATAGTCTTCATTCTGCCAGACAATGGCGGCATAGGGTTTTAACATCCAGTCGCCTGTTCTGTGTGTATAGAAGACTTCGCCACGCACCTGCGTCCCGTCACTGTTATCAGCCATGTCGGTTACGGCCGCCAGTTTGAGGCCCAGATTATCAGGCTTCCAGATCACATGTCCGCCAAGAGCAAATGACGGATCACGATCACTCATACCTTTAAGGAACTTGCTGTCACCGGAATCGTAGCCATCGTTCATAATCTCGCCAATAACGGCCAGTTCCAGGGAATCTGAGTCCATAAAATCCCAGCCGATCGTGCTGCCGCGCGCGAAGAAATGTTCGCCCTCGTACAGCACCAAAGGCACAGCACTGGTCTTCTCGCTGCTGTCGTAATTTTTGTATGGTTTGTCCTTGTACAGGGCGCCTATGCCAATCGTAATTGGTCGCTTGCCTGTGTCGACAGAAAATTCACCTGCCATGACTGCCTGGCTGAGGAATATTGCG
>DAOVYA010000161.1 GCA_030635865.1 Gammaproteobacteria bacterium
GGACATCACCGGTGTCCTGCTGGCAAAACTCATGGGTGCCCATCCGGCCTATGGTCTGTTCGGCGGTAGCATTTCACTGGCTGGCGGGCATGGGACTGCTATCGCCTGGGGTAACGAGGCGGAGCAAGCCGGCATGCTACAGGCAAGGGAAATCGGTCTCGCGTTTGCAACTTTTGGGTTAATTGCCGGCGGCATCATTGGCGGACCCATCGGCGAGTGGTTGATACAGCGTAATCATCTGGACAAACCAACGCAGGGCACGTCCAGTGTTGACGACGGCGCCGACGAAATATTGCCGGTTGCAGCCCCATTGAGTGGCGTGCTCGGTACGTTGCTGTTGCTGGCTATCTGTGTAGAGGCCGGTGACCTGGTGAATCGCATGCTGTTCTCCCGGGGCGTGACGCTGCCGGGGTTCCTGACTGCGATGATGGTCGGCATTATTCTGACCAATGGCGCGGACCTGTTTCGCGTGAAGCTGAGTGAAGCCGCGATTGACCGTGGCGCGGAGATCAGTCTGCAACTGTTTCTGAGTATGAGCCTGATGAGCATGCAGCTATGGACGCTTGTTCAGGCCATTGGTCCCATCATGATCGTCCTGTCGGCACAGGTGCTGATTATGACCTTGTTCGCAGTCTGGATCGTGTTCCGTGTCATGGGGCGCGATTACGATGCCAGCGTGATTGCAGCCGGTTTTGCCGGTTTGGGGCTGGGTGCTACCCCCGTTGGTATTGCCAACATGAATGCGATCACCTCAAAGTATGGCCCGTCGCCCAAGGCATTTCTTGTAATTCCATTAATTGGCGCGTTCTTTATTGACCTGACCAATGCGCTGGTCATCAAGTTCTTTATCGGACTGCCGCTGATCAGCCAGACCCCCTTGCCCTGACGGCATGTAGCTGTATTACGCGAGGAGGTGGTTCACGGATATAGCAGCGTTTTATACCATCCTTCCCGGTTCTTCTTGTAAAGTACCCGTTCGTGCAGCCGGTGCCAGCCGGACTTCCAGAATTCGATGCTTTCCGGGATGACCCGGTAACCAAACCAGTGTGGTGGACGCGGGATCGGTCGTTCATGAAATTTTTCATGGTACTCCGATACCTCGTGCTCCAGCAGTTCACGGTCCCCGAGGGGGTCCGATTGCTGTGATGCCCAGGCACCGATCTGACTGTCCCGATCGCGGGTATCCCAGTAGCGGTCTGACTCATCTGCACTGGTTGGTTCAACCGGTCCCTCGATGCGTACCTGCTGCATCAGGGGCTCCCAGAAGAAGCACAGTGAAGCATACGGGTTCTCGACCAGGTCACGGCCCTTGCGGCTGTGGCTGTTGGTATAAAATACAAACCCCTGCTTGTCGAAATGCTTTAGCAGCATGGTGCGCAGAGATGGCCGGCCATCGGCATCCGCCGTGGCCAGCATCATGGTGGTTGGTTCGCGTATATCAGTAGCCGCCGCCGAATCCAGCAGTTCGCCAAAACGCTCAAGCGCCTCGGCATAGAGTCCTGTGGTATCTGACATCATCCGGATCTCCTTGATAATCCTTCCTCCGCCCCAGTAAAGCTACTTTGCTTGCGCATGACAATGATGCAGGTCAAACGATTGCAAGACACTGATTCGCATTAGATAACATGGAAACATCAGGATGTAAATACAGGCACGGTTTTCGGGGCGCTATTTGATCCAGATCAAGGCAGGCAGCAGCTTGATCCTGTCTAATAGTCATCGACATCTGTTAAAGACCTCCCACACTTCACGGGTTTACCCTCCCGCAAGAAGTGACTCGCGGGCTAAATGCCCGCGTTTTTTTGCCTGCAATGGGGTCACAGTGTCGATTGATTCCCAGGTTATCCTGCCTGTCGTCACGAGAGATCAGTTACTTCGCCATACGTACATCATGGAATATGGATTGCAGGTCACTTGCCCAGCGCTCGAAGATCACCGGGTCAACGGCATCGCCGGCAATCTCGGCGTAAAGCTTTGGGTGTGCGGTGACCAATATGGTCTGTTCCTCTTCGGCGAAGATTGAAATCTTTGGTGGCAGGTAAGGAATCAATTGGGGCGCCTTCTTTATAAGGCTCCTGATTTCTTGCGGCTTGCCGGCGAAAACAATCCGGTATTTATCTGTCTTGTAACCCATACCGGTCAAACCGATATCGACGCGCTGTACACGTGACAGGGTATAGCCATGATCGCGTATCGACTCCTGCAGTGCCAGCATGGTTTCCGGAAACGACAGTGCAGACCTGACCATCACGATCTCCTCGGCACGCGCACCCGTAAGATGCAGTAGCAGCCAGGTAACTACGACAAACAGGAAACTCCGGTTCACAGCACTGCATCCTCGATGATAGTGCTGTATATCTCGTACATTTGCTTGCAGGCCTCATTCAACTCATCGTTGTTGAACAGGGCACTCAAATACTTGGGGTTGACGGCCATCACCAGTACCTTTCCCTCGTGCTCCACAACCGTCACGCGGCATGGCAAAAATATGCCAATGCGCGGATCGATAGCAAGTGCATCGAACAGAAATTTGAAATTGCAGAAATGCATGATCACCTGGCGTTTGTCCTCTTTGCCTTCCTCAACCAGCCCATATTCGAGGAACTCTGTCCGGATCAGCAGAAAATTCTGGCCAACAATGGACTGCTTCAGGTTTTCAATGGTCTCTTCCAGTGTATACGGGGATTCGACAATAATGACTTTTTCGGTCGTTTCCGTGGCCGTTGCTGTCGCTTCAGCCTGTTTGCTGAACGAACGCACATAACTGACCAGATCATCAATGTCCTTTTCCGCCAGCCCCTGTTCCAGGAAAGATCGCATGGGCGTGCCCTCGCGGCCGAACTGCAGGGTGTGCCGGATCATTGCGTCGGAAGCCGCGGCCAGGAAGCCGGGATTGTTCAGGGCCGGTGCAATAATCGGTAAATTCCGTTTACGTGAAAAGGTTACGCCGGTCCCCTTGCCACCCTCGCCATTCACTCCATGGCAACTGGCGCAGTACGAGGCATAGAGTGTCTTTCCCTTTTTCGGATCACCCTTGACCGGTGTGTCAGAAAACTTCGGCGCCGGTTTTTCGGACCAGCCACGGATATGGCTGATAATGGCATCTATCTGGGCATCACTCAGCTTGGTAAACGCCGGCATGACCCGTCCGGGCCGGCCCAGGCGGATGGTCCGGTGCATAAACACATCATCGACACTTTCAAGGAAGGTGGGTAGAGCCAGCGGAACGCCAACCCCGCCATCGCCCTTGTCGCCGTGACAGGTCGCACAATGTGTCATGTAGAGCTGGCCTCCATCAGGCGCTCCCACAGCGGCACTGACCAGGCCTGTCAGTAATAACCCTACAATCAGTCTCATTATTTGTCTGTCATTCAGTTTGTTAGATTTCGGTAACTTACTGGTGTCCTGCCAGGCTTGATAATTTTAGACACGTAGTGCCGGGAATATCCAGCAGGCAATCATATAGAATCAACTCTATACTATATGTGTGGCATGAGTCGCATTCTTGACACAGATCAATATCCACGGTTTGCAAGCCGGGCAGTATTGACCACGCTATTAACGCATATCTGACAATTTTGTACAGGAGTGAACAACATGAAAATACTCAAGACTTTTGTTGC
This sequence comes from Gammaproteobacteria bacterium, assembly GCA_030635865.1. GTDB lineage: Bacteria > Pseudomonadota > Gammaproteobacteria > UBA9214 > UBA9214 > UBA9214. The sequence goes on from DAOVYA010000161.1 coordinate 3,624, forward strand.
AGCCGCCTTTGTCGCCAGTCTCGCGGCTGTGCCGATGCAGTCAGCCCATGCCTGGGGTGGCTGGGGACCATGGGGTGGTGGCGGGCCCTGGGATGGTAATAACTATGGAAGTGACTGGGGCCCGTTCGACAGTGATGGCTCTGGCGATTTTGACATGAGCTTCAGCGGTGGTGGTCGTGGCAGCGGTTATGGCCGGGGTTCTGGCCGGGGTTATGGCCGGGGTTATGGCAGCGGTTATGGTTATGGCGGCTACCCGGGTGGCGGCTATGGTGGCTACGGTGGTCCGTACGGTGCCCCGTATGGCTACGCACCTCCAGTAGCTCCGGTGGCACCTGCAGCTCCGGCAGCCGGTCAGTAGCGGTCAACTTGTCAGCGCGTACATAAGGACATGTACGCATTGGCAGCCAGTTAAGTTGTTTGTCTGAACACAAAACAGGCCAGTGTCTTACTGGCCTGTTTTTGTTTCCAGTCACCACCGGGTATTGACAGAGGCCATTATGAAAATCCATTTGCTTGCTGCTGTACTGATTCTGTTAACTGCCGTATTCACGTCGGCAAATGCCATACCCTCAGGTACCGTGGTCCAGACAGCCACACCACCCGCCCTGCTCAGGGAAGGGATCGGCAAGCTGACATCCTTCATCAAATCCGGCAGGGCCGCCAACCGGGTACAGGCCAGGGAGTTTCTGAAAACCGAGATCGCGCCGTATTTCGATTTTGCCTACATGACCCGCTGGTCGGCCGGACCGGCCTGGCGCAGGATGGGGCCAGAACAGCGTGCCCGCATGCAGGCGCAGCTTGCCGAGTCATTCATGACTACACTGCTCCGGAAACTGGCCAGCTATACGAACCAGCCTGTCCGCTATTTTACCCCCCGGGGGCAGGGCAGGGACGATGTCCGGATCAGCGCCTGGATCATGCAGCCGAACGGCTATCCAACCAAACTGGAATTCCGTTTCTACCACGACAAGGCCGGCTGGAAAATCTTCGACGTCAAGGCCGGCGGCAACAGTGCCGTGGTCTACTATCGGCAACAATTCAGGGACAGCCTGCGTTATAACCGGCGGGTACGTAACTACTGAGACCAGGAAACCTCTGAAGTATTGTTATTGCGGGGAACGTAGTGACGAAGTAATCTCCAAAGAGTTGATTCTGTGTCAGGAGATTGCTTCGCTACGCTCGCAATGACGATGGGGTAAAATCCAGTGAAACGGAC
>DAOVYA010000238.1 GCA_030635865.1 Gammaproteobacteria bacterium
CACTGCCATGCCACCGGCACGGGAAATCCAGTCCAGCGCAGCTTCCAGGCTGGCCCACTCACCGGATACAAAACCGGGCCGGTTATTCACCAGGTAGCGTTTAAAGACCTGGCGCACATCACGGGCATGCCCCTGTTCGACCAGGAACCGGGCAAAGTGGGTACGCCCGACAATGCTGCCCTCTGCCAGGGCGCAGGCACCCTCATAGCTGCCCTTGATGCCCGCCTTCTCCAGACGCCGGCCAATCTCGGCAGCACGCCAGTTGCGAAACTCGCGCAGGCCCGCCAGGCCTGTCTGTAATTCCTCACAATCCGGGTTGATATTCAGACCGAGCACGTGGACCGTCTGCGCCTGCCAGCTGACGGATATCTCCACCCCGGCGACCAGCTCCAGGCCAAGGTCCCGGGCACGGGCTTGCGCCCCGGGCAATCCCTCGGTGGTATCGTGATCCGTCAATGCCAGCACCTTCACGCCGGCGGCATGCGCGACACGCACCAACTCAGCAGGCTCGAGCGTGCCGTCAGAGGCAATGGAGTGACTGTGCAAGTCATACGGGATAGTCAACCAGCCCATTCTACAGGATTCCCCCTCAGCGTGCGGCGGTCAACCCGGCCACGCTCGCGGAGCAGCCGGCAAGCCGGTAGTATTAACGCCCTTATATAAAGGAAATCATCCATGCAAACCGCAACCGGGGACATCGAGTCCATTCAACAAACCATTAGCGCGATCGTTGAAGCCTGTAATGAGGCAGACACAGGCACTGGGCAGACTGACGCGGAGACTGACCTGCCGGCGCTGGACCAGACCTTAAGCAGCCTGCTGGACGTCATGCAGCGGCTTGAGGGTGATGCCGGGAATACCAGCACGGGAGACGTGACGGAAATCGGCGAATATGCCATCCGCCTGATTGAAAACCTCGCTGCAAGCGTTGATCAACTCGGACTACAGCAACAAAAAACTGCCATCGTTGACCTGTTCCTCAACATCGGACTGTGGATTGCACACCAGGGCGGACTGATTGACACACTGGAGCCGATCGTCGATGCCGTGGCCATGTCGGCCAACAGCTCCCGCAGTCCACAGGAACTTGAAAGGCTCAGTGATGTTATCCGGCAGATTATCGATGCCGTCCCGGCCATTATCAGTCAGGACCTGGAAACCCTTAATCCCGGCAGACCGTGGCGCGTGCTGTTGCTGAATCACTGCATTGTCGCGACACGCAGTCATAACCCGGAGCTGATGGAGGCCGCCTTCGCCGTATTGACCGACAAGCTGCCGGCTGACGCACCACGCTTTTTTTCCGAGGGCATGCAGCAAATGGAGGCGCTCGATTACCCCGGCCACGTCCGCGAGGTGATGGAGAAATACCACCGTAAATGGAATATTGATCGTTCCCTGCACTAATGGCACAGGAGTAAATTGTTCGCGGAATTTGTCCGCTCCTACAGATCTCTTGTAGGAGCGCTTTTGCCTGCAAGGATGTAGGTACATCGCGTAGCGCAGGGATGCGCGTTAGCGATGAAAGCGCGAATAATGAACCGGGTTTCGCCCGGGGTCCAAAAAGACTATCATTTGCACCCCTTTGAGCGGTCACCAGGCTGAAAATACCCTAACAACAATACGGCTTTATACATGAAGTTTCTTTTTGACCTGTTCCCGATCCTGCTGTTTTTTGTGGCCTACAAGATGTACGACATCTATGTCGCCACGGCCGTTGCCATCGGTGCTGCCTTTTTTCAGACCGGCCTGTTCTGGCTGAAGCACCGCAAGTTTGAAAAAATGCATGTCATCACACTGGGGATACTGATCGTCTTCGGGGGGTTGACACTGATCCTGCGAGACCCTGTTTTTATTAAATGGAAACCGACCGTCGTCAACTGGCTGTTCGGCGCAAGCTTTCTTGGCAGCCAGTTTATCGGTGAGCGTCCGCTGGTCGAACGCATGATGGGACATGCCATCAAGGTGCCCGGCCCGGTATGGCGGCGTCTCAACGGGGTATGGGTGCTGTTCTTTCTCGCCATGGGGCTGATCAACATCTATGTCGCCTATAATTACAGCGAGGAAACCTGGGTCAACTTCAAGCTGTTTGGCATGATGGGACTGACGCTGGTGTTTGTATTCGCACAGGCCTTCTACCTCGGTCGTTACATGGAAACCGACGAGGAAAACGGAGAAAACGAATAATGCTGTACGCCATCATCAGCCAGGACAGGGACAACAGTCTTGCAGACCGGCTGCAGGCACGCCCCGCGCACCTGGCCCGGCTACAGGCATTGAAAGATGAAGGCCGCCTGGTGCTTGCCGGGCCGCATCCCGCAATCGACAGTCCGGACCCCGGTGACGCCGGCTTCAGCGGCAGCCTGGTGGTGGCGGAATTTACCTCGCTGACCGAGGCCACGGCATGGGCCGATGACGACCCCTATATCCATGCCGGTGTCTATGAGAAGGTCAGCGTCAAACCCTTTAAAAAGGTACTGCCCTGAAATGACTGATTCACGAACAGAAATGATCCAGCAGCGCCTGGCACGCGAACTCTCCCCTGTTAGCATCGACATCACCGACGAAAGTGCCAAACATGCCGGGCACGCAGGTGCTGCCAGCGGTGGCGGCCACTTTATTGTGAATATCGTGGCAGAGGCCTTTCGTGACAAAACCCTGATTCAGCGCCATCGCCAGGTCTATGATGCCGTCGATGATATTATGCACCGGGAAATTCATGCCCTCAGTATCCAGGCAAAGACACCGGATGAAGTTTAACCACCAACCCAAGAAGGGATAATGTAATGAACTACCGTAAACCAGCAGCACTGCTCGCAACCGTTCTCCTGATCAGCGGATGCGATCAGCTTCAAACCTCGCTCCAGGGCGACAGGACTGGCGATTCAGATTCCGACAGCAGGATGATCGAATCAACACCTGGCGGTGAAGTACTGGCCACCGTCAATGGCGCAGTCATTACCCAGGACGTTCTTGACGTCTATGCCAAGTCACGCAAACCCCAGACTGGCGGCAATGACGCGGACACGCAGAAGACGGCCCTGAACGAGTTGATCGCACTTGAACTCATGCGCCAGGAAGGTGACAAAAACGGTGCAGCATCACGACCTCTGGTTGTGGCACTGCTGAATCAGCAGAGACGCACGGCCATAGCCGGTTCCGCCATCAGTGATTTCATAAAAGCCAATCAAGCCAGCGATGAAGATGCGCAGAAAGTCTATGACGAAAAGATGGGCAGTGCCGGGAAGGAATACAACGCCCGCCACGTTCTCGTGGAAACCCGGGAAGAAGCCGTTGTGGTTATAGAATCCCTGGATAATGGTGCAGATTTCTCCGAGGTCGCCATGGAAAAATCCACGGGTCCTTCCGGGAAAAGTGGTGGCAAGCTCGGCTGGTTTGCACCCGGTCAGATGGTAAAACCATTTTCAGATGCCACTGCAACACTTGAACCCGGTA
>DAOVYA010000310.1 GCA_030635865.1 Gammaproteobacteria bacterium
AGCATTAACAGCGGCAATTTCGAGGTGCTGGCTGAAACCCTGAAAAATAACGGGAAAATTACAGGATTCAGCGTAATTCCTTCAGGCGAACAACGCGTACGCACCGGCACAACAGGCTAGAGGAGCCTGCAAACCAGAACTGCAGGATTCAGGAACCTCCGTCATTGCGAGGAACGCAATGACGGAGGGGGACTCGCAATGACGGGTAAATTAGAGGTGCCTTAAGGTACAAGCCGCTACTCAGGCTACATCAGCCAGCAGTTTGCGATTCTTCGGTGAATTCAGCTTAACCACCCTGGGCCTTGTACCACCCAGGTAGGCCTCCAGCGTAACGGTAGGAATCTTGGACATATCCACCAATGGATGCATGGTGCACTTCTCACAGGCAATGAGTTTTGGCGGGGCACCTGCCGGCGCTTTACCTACAGGCCGTTCACGCAAATTTTTGCAGGTGGTGATACTCAGATAGGCTTCCTGGGGAATGCAGTAAAACATTGAATCCATACTTGTTGCTCCTGTGTAACCCGCCAAGTGGCGGTTGATCGTGCCGGATGAAACATGTAATAGTACCATCAAATTTGACTGGAATCAAACTTACTGTGGTATATCAATAACTTAGATCGTGGCAGACGAACTGTCCAACCCTGCAGGCTGACGGGGAAGCAGCATGGTAACTACGCGGGTTTACCCCATCCCCGCGCTATCCCATTGTATTTACGAGTTATTCTACGGTCACGGACTTGGCGAGATTACGTGGCTGGTCAATGTCGGTGCCCTTGAGCACCGCCACGTGATAGGCCAGCAGCTGTAGCGGCACCGAGAATATAATCGGGGCGATGCTGTCTTCAGTCGGGGCAACCGGCAAAACCGTTATACCGGGCGCGCTGCAAATGCCCACTTCAGTATCGGCAAACACGATCAACTCACCGCCACGTGCACTCACCTCCTGCATGTTGGATTTCAGTTTTTCCAGCAATTCATTATTCGGCGCCACCACCACAACCGGCATTGATTCATCCACCAGCGCAAGCGGGCCATGTTTGAGTTCGCCCGCAGGATATGCCTCGGCATGAATATAGGAGATTTCCTTGAGTTTAAGCGCGCCCTCCATCGCCACCGGGAACTGTGCGCCTCGCCCCAGGAACAGTGCATTTTTCTTATCGGAGAAATGCGCCCTTGCCAGTGCCTTTATCTGATCATTCAGGGCAAGTGCATGTTCAACCTTGCCCGGTACACTGCGCAATTCGTTCACCAGGCGCGTTCCTGTCTCCGCCGACATGCCACTTCGCCGACCCAGCACAATCGTCAACAACAGCATCGCAACCAGCTGGGTAGTGAAGGCCTTGGTCGAAGCCACGCCGATTTCAGGGCCTGCATGGGTCATCAATACCAGGTCGGATTCCCTCACCAGCGAACTCTCCGGGACATTACAAATGGAAAGTGCCTGGCCAAAACCCAGACGCCGCGCCTCATGTAAACCGGCCAGTGTATCCGCTGTTTCACCGGACTGTGACAGGGTGACAATCAGGGAGTTGTTGCGCACAACCGGGTGTCGATAACGAAACTCACTGGCGACCTCTACACTGCAGGGGATACCCGCCAGTGACTCGAGCCAGTAACGCCCAACCATACCCGCATGGTAACTGGTACCACAGGCAATAATGTGTACCCCGGCCACCTTGTCAAAAATCTCGCCAGCACCATCGCCAAATGCTGCCTCAAGCACCCGGTTACTGCCGATCCTGCCTTCCAGTGTGTCGGCAATGGCCCTTGGCTGCTCGTGTATTTCCTTGAGCATGTAGTGTGGATAATCACCCTTGTCGGTAGCATCCAGGGTAATACTGGACATCTTTACCTGGCGTTCAATCTTGACGCCCTGCTGGTCAAAAACGTTCATGCCATCAGCAGATATATCCGCCACATCGCCATCTTCAAGAAAAATGAATTTTTTCGTTTCCGAGACCAATGCTGCCACGTCCGATGCGATCATCATTTCACCATCTGCCAGGCCGATTACCAGCGGACTGCCCCGGCGCGTGGCGATCAGCCTGCCCGGCTCGTTCTTGCTGATCACTCCCAGTGAAAACGCACCTTCAAGGTCATTAATGGTGGATTGCACGGCAGCAAGCAGGTCCTGTCCCTGGTCGAGATAGTGATGAATCTGGTGGACAATAACTTCTGTGTCTGTCTGGGAAGTAAAGCGGTAGCCGGCCTGCTGTTGCTTTTCACGCAGCTCATCATGGTTTTCGATAATACCGTTATGCACCAGCGCAACACGTTCATCACATACGTGGGGGTGTGCGTTTCTTTCGCTGGGCTCACCATGCGTTGCCCAGCGTGTGTGCGCAATCCCTGTTGTTCCGCTGATTGAGGAATCATCCAGCGCTTTTGCAAGCTCGGATACCTTGCCGACGGTGCGTACCCGTTAGAGCAAATCCTTGTCACTCTGCACCGCTACACCGGCAGAGTCATAACCACGGTACTCAAGGCGTTTCAGGCCATCTATCAATACCGGTATGACATCACGCCGTGCAACAACTCCCACGATTCCACACATAGCTGTTATCCCTTGCTGTTCTTCACCGGTCGCTGCCAGCCGGTCCTGGTTTCCTGGGGGGCACGACTGAGTGTTAATTCATTTGCCGGCGCATCACTTGTGATGGTTGAGCCCGCACCAATGGTTGCGCCGTCTTTTATTTCAA
>DAOVYA010000054.1 GCA_030635865.1 Gammaproteobacteria bacterium
ATTGATGTTGTCATGCGCTACCTGCGAGTGCACGTGGATATCCCGGAAACCACCGATACACTGATCGTGGTTGACCGCTCAGACCAGTACAAGGGCCTGTTACCACTGACCACCCTGTTGACCAATGACCCTGATTTACTGGTCGCTGACGTTATGGACACTGAGACGATTGCTATCTCCGCAACACTGCCGGATGTAGACGTCGCCAAGCTGTTTGAGAACCGTGACCTGATATCGGCGCCTGTGATAGATGATGCCGGAAAACTGCTGGGCCGCATCACGATTGACGATGTCGTTGACGTGATTCGTGAAGATGCCGACCACTCGCTGCTCAGCATGGCAGGCCTTGATGAAGAGGATGATACCTTTGCGCCGGTTATCAAGAGTGCCCGGCGACGGGGAGTCTGGCTCGGAATCAACCTGTTTACCGCCCTGCTGGCCTCCTGGGTCATCGGGCTGTTCCAGGCAACGCTGGAACAGGTTGTGGCCCTCGCGGTACTGATGCCTATCGTCGCCAGCATGGGCGGGATTGCCGGTAGCCAGACGCTGATCATTGTTATCCGCGGGCTTGCGCTTGGCCAGATCGGCAACAGTAATGCGCTCTGGCTGATGCACAAGGAACTTGCGGTTACCGCACTCAACGGCCTGGCATGGGCACTGGTCGTTGCCCTGATTTCAGGGTTCTGGTTCCAGAACAGGGATATTGGCCTGATTATCGGTGCAGCACTGGTCATCAACCTGGTATGCGCCGCACTTGCCGGCCTGAGTATCCCTTTCATACTGAAACAGATGAACATCGACCCGGCACACGCCGGCACGGTCCTGCTGACAACCGTTACCGACGTCGTCGGTTTCCTGGTATTCCTGGGTCTGGGAACCATTTTCCTGCTGTAGGAGCGGTCCGCGACCGCGATATCAATCTATCGCCACAGAGGGCACAGAGAAAACCCGATCTCGCGCAAAGCCACCAAGGCGCAAAGAAAACAGTCTGTGTAGGACCGGCGCCCCGCCGGGAACGGCAAAAATTCCCCGCGAGGCGCGGGTCCTGCAACGGACGGATTCGGCCGATGCCAATGAGAGCCATCAACCCATGAGAATTAAAGTTTAAGAGGCTACTCAAGCACCCGCAATCGTCATCTCATCAAGCAATACCGAGCCACAACGGGTATTACCGCGCAGGTCTACGTCATTCCCAACGGCAACGATGCCCTTGAACATATCGCTCAGATTACCGGCGACGGTGATCTCATCCACCGGGTACTGGATCTCCCCGCCCTCGACCCAGAAGCCGGCCACACCACGGGAATAATCCCCGGTAACGATATTCACACCGAAGCCAATCAATTCAGTGATCAGCAAACCGGTATCCATGGCCCGCAATAATCCGGGCAGGTCCCTGTCACCGGGATCAATCGTCAGATTGCGCACACCACCGGCGTTGGCCGTGGTTTCCATACCCAGTTTCCGCGCTGCATAGCTGTTCAGGACATAGCCCTCCAGCACCCCCGAGCGCACGATATCCCGCGCGGCGGTTGCAACTCCCTCTCCATCGTAGGGGGCGCTGCCAAGCGCCTTCTTCAACAAGGGTTGCTCATGGATATGTATAAAGTCCGGGAATACCGGCTTGCCGAGATGATCGAGCAGAAAGCTTGATTTGCGATACAGGCTGCTGCCACTGACCGCACTGATTAAATGTCCGAACAGGCTGGAGGCGATGTCGGCTGTAAATATCACCGGTGCCTTGCGCGTTGTCAGGCGCTGCGTACCCAATCGCCTGATGGTCCGTTCGCCACTGATCCGCCCGATATCTGCAGCGGCAGCCAGGTCATTATGGTCACGGGCAGAATCATGCCAGTAGTCACGTTGCATTTCATCGCCCTGCTTGCCAATTACGCAACAACTGATGCTGTGATAGCTGCTTCTATACCCGCCCAGAAAGCCGTTACTGTTGGCTTTTACACGCATCCCAACATTGCTGGAGACGCTGCCCCCTTCTGAATTCTCAATACGTGCATCTACATCGCGAGCTGCCGCTTCACACTCCCTGGCAACCTCAATCGCCTGTTCGGCACTGACATCCCAGGGATGATAGAGATCCAGGTCAGGTATATCTTTTGCCAGGCGGCTGGCATCGGCCAGGCCGGCATATTCGTCTTCGCTTGTGTAACGGGCAATATCGCAGGCCGCCTGTACGGTAGCGGCAACACTTTCCGCTGCAAAATCCGCTGTGCTGGCCGAGCCCTTGCGGTGATCAAAGTACACGGTCAGCCCCAATGAGCGGTCACGGTTGTATTCGAGTGTTTCAGTCTCCCCAAGACGCACGGTCACGGAAAGACCCGCATCAATACTGACACCGGCCTCCACGCCATCGGCACCCTGCCTGGAGGCCTGGCGAATAACATCGTGCACCAACTCCTCCAGACGGGTCTGTTCGGGGAACGGTGACTCCTCCCCTGCAAGCTGTAAATCAGACATTTCCACCCCCTGGATAAGACTGGGCGGATTCTACCGTTCCTGCCGGTAGCGGACAAATCATTATGAAGCCGTTATGCTTTCAGCCATGACAAATACGGAAACCGGCGAAACAGAGGATATCAGCAAGTCACAGCGCAAACGTGACCTGGAGGATCTGAAGAAACTCGGCTGGCGACTGCTGGAATTCAGTGACGATGCGCTCAGGCAGCTGGCACTGCCGGAGACCCTGCTGGACGCCCTCAGAACGGCGCAGCGGATCAAGTCGCACGGGGCTCGAAAACGCCAGATGCAATTCATCGGAAAATTGATGCGTGATATCGATGCTACCCCCATCAGGGAGGCCATCGATGCAATCGACCATCATCAATCATCCCAAACCAGGGAGTTTCACCTCATTGAAGACCTGCGTGAAAAATTGCTTATAAAAGGCGACAGCGCACTGCCCGAGGTCCTGTCACACTTCCCGCGCACCGACCGGCAACATTTGCGCAAGCTCGTCAGACAGGCAAGAAAAGAACTGGAGGCCCGGCAGCCGCCACGTGCCTCACGGCTGCTGTTCCGTTACCTGCGCGAGCTGCAGGAAGACCCCGATTATTGAGGTCAGGAAGATCCTTGCTTGCCTTCCCTGTCACATCTTTCGCGCCAGATCTTGTAACAATCCAGCCCACAGAAGTACAGTACATAGTCACCCGCCTCTTCCATCTTCGCCTCGGAATGCGGGATCTGTTTAAGACATTCTTTACAGGACACGATCACAGGTTTATCTGGCTGTACGCTGTTGTTCATTCGCACCTCCCGGCAACCGTTCCGGACGCTCTCCGCGGATGCCGAAGACTACATGTTTATTATAGTTCATGGTGTACAGTCGCACCGGAATCCTTACCTGATGAACCCGACAATGCCCCGGCACAGGCCGCCACAATCTCTGCAACTGTTTGCACTGACTCGATGCCGGCAACGCTCTTGCCTGCCTGAAAGATATCCTTGTACGTGAGCCCCTGCATGGAAGCACGTTTCAATTTCCATATTGACTGTAGAGAATAGAATGTACGCATCCAGTGTTTCGTTTTATGCCAGCGCAACAACCAGCGGGCAAGCGGACCGGCCTTTGTTCCGACACGCTCTATATACGGTGTTTTGATGATCGACACCGGTACCCCGGAGATCTTTTCAGACAACACGATATCCTGTTCCCCTGCCTGCACAATCGCTGCCTTGTAATCTGCATGGGCCGTGCATTCAGCCGTTGCAATAAAACGTGTACCCAGCTGTACAGCCACATATCCCGAGGCGATAGCCTCGGCAAATTCATCGGGACTGCCGATTCCACCGGCACAGACCAGTGGTTTCCCCAGCGGGGCAATCTCATCCAGCAGCTGCCGGGGCGACAGGTCTCCGGCATGCCCGCCGGCGCGATTGTTCACACAAATAAAGCCGTCCACTCCACCATCAAGTGCCTTTTCAGCCCACTTTCGACTGGTCACATCGTGGTAGACCGTCACACCGGCCGGCCTGGTCCGCTCCACTACCCAGCGGGGATTACCCAGTGCCGTCACAAAAAAAGACACTTGCTCTTCCAGGCTGATTTCCAGCCACTCCCGTACACGCTCGATATATTTCCTCGAACTTTGCTCGATAATGAGATTGACGCCAACAGGCTTCTGCGTGAGACTGCGGATGTACTTCAACCCGGCCCTGAAATCATAACCATGTACATAGGTGAGGCTGAGTGGCTGCACAATACCGATACCACCGGCCTCGGAGACGGCTGCAACCAGTTCGGGATTGGAACAGGGGTACATGGCACCACAAATCAATGGCACTTCAATACCCAGTGTGCGAGTGAATTCGGTCTGCGGGATCATCAGCCTGCCTTTTCCGGACCAACCAGCCAGTGTGCCCGCGCAATCGAGACGGTGTCACCCTGTGCATCCCGGATCTCTCCGGAGAGTTCATACTCACGCTCGGTATTGTCCACCGGGATCTCACACCGGCATTCAGCAGTCAGTCTGCCGCGCGCCTTCTTCAGGTAGTCAACACTAAAACCCGTAAGAATCCCGCGGGCCTTGTCCGGCAGGCTGTTCATCAGTGCCAGGCCTGTTACCATTTCGCCAAGGTTCGCCAGTGCCATGGCATGGATAGAACCCAGGTGATTACGTACATACCTGCGATCCCGCAAGCTCACCACACACAGACCGGGTTCCAGTTGTAGAATTATTGCCCCGATGCTGCCGGTATATGGCACATACCGGCCAAGCACCATACTGAACAGCCATTTACCGCCAGGCAGTGCAGTCAACCTGCGCCACTGTGCACGTAATCCGGGGCCGATCGAGTGCGACATCAGGCAATCACCTTAATAGAAGCAGTCCGTTGCATAATCAACATTTCAGGAAACGGAACCAGGTTGTTATACATCATTTGTACAACAACCGGAAACGGTCCTGCAGATGAACTATTGACCTGGGTTCAGAGGAAGACAAACCGTGCGCCAGGAAAAGCGCAGAAAGAATCCAGGTGCTGTTGCAATTACTGCAACAGCGAACCAACAACTATTTAAGTGCTATCCCTTTTTTGCCAGTTGCTTTACGGGCCTCTGCGATTTTCCCGGGACTTGCCCTTCCGGTAAAAAGCTGAGGACCGCCAGTACTCGCACCACCCTCGAGCAAGAGGCGATCCACTTCCTGCTCTGCTTCCAGCCAGTTGTTCTCTGCTTCACCTTCTTTAAAGCCGTTACTTTCTGCCTTGTAATAGGCGGCCAGCTGTATCAGCTCTTGCCGCAGTTCATTGGTAATCACCAAATCACCGAGACGGCGTGATGACACGGCAGTAAGATGTTGTTTGAGTTTACTGGTGGTGTTCCTGATGGTGGTATCGAGTTTTTTTGAAAGCGTCAGCTCAAGTTCTTTCAGCCGGCCCCAGAGTACATCCATCTCGACAGACATGTGATCAATGGTCAGTTTATCGGCCATAGTATTATCTCCGCGTGTTTCACAGGGATACTGCAACCACAGCATCTTGCGATGCTGCGCCGATGATAACCCTATATCATGAGATATGGAAGTAGGAAAGGGCCCAAATTTCAACGGCGTCAAGGACTTGTCACAAGACCCCGGGTACCGGGAAAACTGCCCTGGCCAACCAGGCTGATAGCAGCCCTAGCCGGTACCACCCACGGTCAACTCATCAATCAGCATGGTAGGTTGCCCGACACCGACGGGGATACTCTGGCCTTCCTTGCCACAGGTGCCGACACCCGTATCCAGCTGCAGGTCATTGCCAAGCATGGAGACCCGCTTTAGAACATCCGGACCATTACCGATCAGCGTGGCGCCCTTGACCGGACGGGTAATCCTGCCCTTTTCAATCAGGTAGGCCTCGCTGGCGCTGAAGACAAATTTTCCCGAGGTAATATCAACCTGGCCACCGCCAAAATTAACAGCATACAGTCCCTTGTCTACGGACGCGATTATTTCCTGCGGGTCATGTTCACCGGCGAGCATGTAGGTATTGGTCATGCGTGGCATTGGCAGGTGTGCGTAGGACTCGCGTCGACCATTACCGGTCGAGGTCACGCCCATCAGACCGGCATTCATGCGGTCCTGCATATAACCCTTGAGGATACCCTTTTCGATCAGGACGGTATTCTGTGAAACCACGCCTTCATCATCGACATTCAGGGAACCACGTCGGCCCTCAAGAGTACCGTCATCCACTACCGTACACAGGGGCGAAGCAACCTGCTGGCCGACAAGGCCGGCAAAGGCCGAGGTACCCTTGCGGTTGAAATCACCTTCCAGGCCATGTCCGATGGCTTCATGCAACAGGATACCCGGCCACCCGGGGCCCAGCACAACCGGAACCGAACCCGCCGGCGCAGCAACCGCATCAAGGTTTACCAGGGCCTGGCGCACGGCATCACGTGCATAGCCCTTCGCACGGTCCTGCTCGATAAAGAAATCATAACCGGAACGGCCACCACCACCCGAACTGGCCTGTTCCCGACGGCCATCCTGCTCAACAGTCACCGTCACATTGCAACGCACCAGCGGTCGTACATCCGCAGCCAGGGTACCATCGCTGACCGCAACCATCACGACCTCGTGCACACCCGCAAGACTTACGACCACTTCCCTGACACGCGGGTCCTGTCGCCGGGCTTCGGTATCCAGCTGCTTTAACAGGTTTACCTTGTCGTCTGCCGACATCAGGTCGAGCGGATCGAGTGCCGGATACAATACATTCGCGTCAGAGGCATGCCAGGATTGCAACCTGCCTTCACTGCCGTGTTTTGCAATGGCGCGTGCCGCGGTTGATGCCTGCAACAGGGCCGGCATAACAATTTCATCGGAATAGGCAAAGCCCGTCTTGTCGCCGCTGATGGCCCGGACGCCGGCACCCTGCTCGATACTGTGGCTGCCTTCCTTGACAATACCGTCTTCCAGCACCCATGACTCGTAGCGCGTGGACTGAAAATACAGGTCACCACTGTCCACTGCGTGACCCAGCAGCCTGCCAAACACCTTGTTCAGATCATCTTCATCGATGCCTGCAGGTACCAGCAATCGCTGGCGGGCAATATCAAGATTGGATTCAGGCATTATTCAGACACTGCAGACGGCGATGTTCAATACTGGGAAAATTACGCCGCGCGCTGTTCAATCGTCCAAGTTCGATATCAGCGCAGACGACACCCGGTCCCCGGGCCAGGCTGTTCAGCACCGTACCCCAGGGATCAACAATCATACTGTGCCCATAGGTCTCGCGACCGCTCAGGTGGTATCCGCCCTGATCAGGAGCGATGACATAACAGAGGTTCTCGATTGCACGCGCCCGTACCAGTACCTCCCAGTGTGCGCGTCCGGTAAACGCCGTAAAGGCAGAAGGCAGTACCAATATTTCCATGCCATCCTCAAGCTGTTGCCGAAACAGCTCCGGGAAACGTAAATCGTAACAAACTGCAACCCCCATACGCCCGAACGGGCTGTCAATGACAACGACCTTGTCACCCGGCTCAATGGTTTCTGATTCCGTGTACTGTTCATCACTGTCAACCAGCTCGACATCAAACAGGTGGATCTTGTCGTAGCGCGCCACCTGCTTGCCGGCGTCGTCATAGACCAGGCAAGTGGCCCTGACCTTGTTTTCATCACTGGCGACCATCGGTATCGTTCCGCCCACCAGCCAGATTCCATGGCGTGCCGCCTGCTCGGCAAGAAAGGTCTGAATAGGGCCATTATTTTCCTTTTCACGCGCCTGGACCTTGTCATTTTCCGTCTTGCCCATGAGCGCAAAATTCTCGGGCAATACCACCAGTCGTGCCTGCTGACTGACGGCTTCCTCGATCAGGCGCTCAGCCTCAAGCAGGTTTGCTCCAATGTTCGGGCCAGAGGCCATCTGTACGCATGCAACAACACTCATAAACTATCTATCATCTATTGTTTGTAAAAGACTTTTACAGAATAACACAGTTACTTCTGACTAATCCGTTATTACGAGCACTCCCCACCCGTCATTGCGAGCACTCCCCACCCGTCATTGCGAGCGAAGCGTGGCAATCTCCTGAAACTGGCAGCGGAGTCAACCTGAAAGAGATTGCCGCGTCACTGCGTTCCTCGCAATGACGGGGGTTGTTTGTCCAGGTTATTCCTCTTCTGCTTCCGCAGCAGGCTCGGCAGTTTGCTCGGCATCGGATCCCTTGATCTTTACAATTTCAGGATCTGACCAGGGACCGGTCAGGGTATACTGGGTGCGAACGATCTTGTTCAAGGCCTCGATCTTGCCTTCCAGCAGGGCCTCGGCAACCATGATCGCTGCCCCGACTGCAGGCCCGCCGACCAGTGTACCGGCCAGCGAAAACGGTGTTTTCATAGTCGGCGTAACCGTCACCAGCTGATCATAATCCTGATCTGCAAGCCCGACACGGCCGGTGATCTCAATCTTTGCCGCGGGGCCTTTCACAGTCAGATCACTGGTGTAGGCATTACCACCATCAACTGTAAAACTGCCCTCGATCTTGTCAAAGCTGAAGCCTTCGCCAAACAAATCCCGAAAATCAAGTACCAGGCG
>DAOVYA010000113.1 GCA_030635865.1 Gammaproteobacteria bacterium
ATCAGCAGGAAGGCCGTAATGAACCAGGTCCACACAAACAGCGGCATCTTCATCAGCGTCATGCCCGGTGCCCGCATATTGAGCACGGTGGCAATGATGTTGATGGCGCCCATGATGGATGAGAAGCCCAGCATGTGCACGGCAAAGATGAAGAAGTCAGTACTGGCCGGGGCAAAGGTGGTGGATAGCGGGGCATAGAATGTCCAGCCGAAAGCCGGGCCGCCGCCCTCCATAAACAGGGTACTGACCAGCATGGTACCGGCAAATGGCAAGATCCAGAAGCTCCAGTTATTCATTCGCGGCAGCGCCATGTCCGGGGCGCCGATCATCATCGGGACCTGCCAGTTGGCGAATCCGACCATGGCCGGCATGATGGCGCCGAACACCATGAGCAGGCCGTGCATGGTGGTCATGGTATTAAAAAACTGCGGATCCACGATCTGCAGGCCCGGCTGGAACAGTTCGGCACGAATCACCATGGCCATTGCTCCAGCGACCAGAAACATGGTGAAGGCAAACCACAGGTACAGGGTACCGATGTCTTTGTGGTTGGTGGTCTTTACCCAGCGCATCAAGCCGCTTGGTGCACCATGATCGTGATGATCGTCGTGTGTGGTTGCTGTACTCATTACATTATCTCTCCACTAAATATATCTGGATTCATTATCGTGCAGCTGCAACGTCAGACGGTTGCACCATATCACCGGCGTCGTTGCCGAAGGCATTACGCTGGTAGGTGATTACGGCAGCAAGATCGACATCGTTCAATTGAGCGCCGAAGGCCTGCATAGCGGTACCGGCCTTGCCGTTCATCACGATATCCGTGTGGCCGGTCACATCACCCGTAGCAATGGCACTGCCCGCAATCGCCGGAAATACGCCCGGGATACCCTGGCCGTTGGGCTGGTGACAGGCGGCACAGTTGGTGTTGTAAACCGACTCACCCCTGGCCATCAGGTCATCCATGGTCCAGGTCTGGGTCGCTGCTTCAACTTCTGCTGCAGCGGCGCCCTTCTGTTCGGCAACCCAGGCGGCATAATCTTCCTCGGTCTTGGCGATCAGCACGATCGGCATGAAACCATGGTCCTTGCCGCACAGCTCGGCACACTTGCCGCGGTAGGTACCCGGCTCTTTTAATTCCGTCCAGGCATCATTGATAAACCCGGGAACGGCATCCTGTTTCCAGCCGAGGTCCGGTACCCACCAGGAGTGGATAACATCATTAGAGGTAATCAGGAAACGGATTTTCTTGTTGATTGGCACGACGACAGGGTTGTCGACATCCATCAGGTAGGTCTCACCTTTTGGTGCATCACCGGTAATCTGTTCGCGCGGCGTGGTCAGTACGCTGAAGAAACTGATGTCTTCATCGAGATAATCGTACTTCCACTTCCACTGGTAGCCGGTGACCTGGATGGACATATCCGCGTCGCGGGTGTCTTCCAGGGCCAGCAGGGTGGTGGTTGCCGGGACCGCCATGCCCACCAGGATCAGGAAGGGTATGGTGGTCCAGATAATTTCAACCGTGGTACTTTCATGAAAAGTAGCCGGTACAGCGCCCTTCGACTTGCGATGGGTCATGATGGAGTAGATCAGGACTGCAAATACCCCGACGCAGACAACCACACAAATCCAGAAAACCAGCATGTGCAGGTCATAGACCCTGTGGCTGATATCAGTAACCCCTTCCATCAGATTAAACATGTACTCGGCATGGCCGGGACCACTACCAAGCAGGAGGGCCACGCCCCAGATACTGCAGAAGGCGCCTTTAAGCGTTTTAGCGAACATGCATCGACTCCCTAACTTTTATAGGTTTATTAAATTTACGTAAATCTTTGTGGTGCGCCGGCCCCGCCAACCAGTATCCTGTTACCAGTCATCCCGATGGATCGCCTGCTCCAGTTCCACCGCCAGTGCACGCCGTTCTTTTTCATTCAGAAACCTGCCGATTACGACCTGTCTCCCCTGGAAGGCAACTGCCAACCGGCTCGGATACCAGGCAATCGGTGAACGCTCCAGAATAATGCGCGCCCATGCGCGCGGGCATTCCCAATGTTCCTGCGGCTTGCGTCGCCCCTTTTCCACGCTGACGACTTCAGCATTTACCGAGATAACCTCTCGCATCTGGCTGCGTGAAAAACACAGATAAAATGCGGTCCCTAAAACAACTACTTCCAGGCCTGCGATTGGTAGTACCGGCCAAAACCCGTGCAATGCAAATGCAATGCCGATACCCAGGCAACAAAAACTGAATACCGCGTAGAACCTCAATGCACCGTGCCATGAGAGGGACTGGTTCGGACGAATCACCCAGTGATAGTCCTTGCCCGCAGGGGCGTTTACCCGTTCAATCACAGCTTGTTATTAACTATAAACAGCGCCGCAGGTTTGTGGCCACCCTGAAAACAGAGCGCGAATAGTACTGCATGCTCTGTATGCCCTCAACTGGTGCAACTTTCACCGGCCAGGGGTTTAGCCAAAAAAAGTGTGCGCATTGTATATTAGGGTTCTCTAAGATTCAATTGACTAAATTAGTCAGGTATTCAACGCTCGCCTACAGTGAAACACAGCCCGCTACTGCCTTGGCGCTTACCCCGGACAGGGCCGGCACAATCCCGAGTAGTGGTGCCGATATCCTTGATTTTAAAGAATTTATATTCTCATCCACAGCCCCCGCCCGTGTCGATGGAAGGCAATTCGCAACCCAGCCGGCAAATTTCAGACCACTTGATTGAATAGCCGCCGCACTCAGCAGTGCATGATTCAGGCAACCCAGCCGGATACCAACCACCAGAATAGTGTTCAGACCAAGCTGCACGGCCAGGTCGGCCATGGTTGCACTGTCATTTAACGGCACCAGCCAGCCGCCCGCCCCTTCAACCAGCACGCAGTCCACCAGGTCAGTCAATTCGCTGTATGTCCGCAGAATTCTTTCGGGTTCAATCCGGACCCCGCACTGTGAAGCGGCAATATGGGGTGCAATGGCCGGCTCAAATGCATAGGGATTGACCTGGTCATAGTCCAGGCTGATCGATGACTGCTGCATGAGTTGTACGGCATCGTCATTGCGCAAACCTGCTGCTGTCTTCTCACATCCCGCTGCCACCGGTTTCATGGCGGCAACCGTCACCCCCTGCTGCTGGAGATACTGCATCAACCCCAGAGTAACTACTGTCTTGCCGACACCGGTATCGGTGCCGGTTATGAAATAGCCGGGCACACTACTCATCAGAATTCACTGACCGGGAAGCTAGCAGCCCGGCAAGCGGTACCTCGCTGCTGTCGGTCGCGCTATGTTTATTCACCGGTGACCAGGCATGTCCGTACACCACCTCGTAACTGGCCGGCAGTACACCATCCTCCCGGAACGGTTCATAGGCATTGATAAGCTGCTGCAGGCGGCGCTTGCCGGTCAGGCCGCGCGGGCGACCAGACGTCACATTGTGCGCGCCGATATGCTTCAGGTCCTGCATCAGGGTACGCAACTCACGGTAGGTCACCGTGATGCGTTCCGAATCCATCACCGGTTCCGCCCATTTCGCATGCAGCAGGGAATCACCCACGTCGTGCAGGTCGATAAACGAATTGACATGGGTGTAACCGTCAACCGCTTCCCAGCTGGAGCGCAATTCCATCAGGGTATCCGGCCCAAAGGTGGTGAACATCAGCAGACCACCCGGCGCCAGTACCCGGCGCAGTTCGACAAAGGTTACCTCCAGGTTCGCGCACCACTGCAGCATCAGGTTGGAAAATATGAAATCAAAACTGTCATCGGCAAAGGGCAGCGATTCACTGTCGCCACAGATGCAGCCCGGCTTGCGCAACCAGCCAGCGCGCTGTTTTACGCGCTGCAGCATTGGCAGTGCAATATCCAGCGCCACAACATCGGCCTTGCGGTAACGTTTCCTCAAGGCCCTGCTAAACACCCCGGTGCCGGCACCCAGGTCGAGAATCCGGCGCGGCTGCAGACGGATATACTCGAGCCGCTCCATCAGGCGACCACCAATCTCGTTTTGCAATACTGCGGCTTCATCATAGGTGCCCGCCGCCTTTTCGAAGGCACGCCGCGCCAGTCGTTTGTCTATCAACGTATTGCTGTCTGCTTCAGTCATGTGAGCTCAACGGATTTATCTCTGTTCCCGTGCAGGAAATCCTGTACAAGGTCCGCCACGAGACCCGGCTGTGCAATAAAAGGTGCATGTCCCGCACCCTCGATTACTTCAAGCCTTGCAGCGGGAAACATATGTGCGGACTCGTGCCCGGCATTGACCGGCACCAGCGTGTCCCGTTCACCCATCAGCAGTAACACGGGACAAGTAATTCCTGAAACCTGTTCCCGCAGATCGGTATTGCGTAGCACATCCAGCCCTGCCTGCAAGGCCGCCGTTGCAGGCTGCCCATGCGCCAGCAGTTTTGCACGCAAGGCCTTCAGGGTCTGGCTCGCAGCAGCACTGCCACGTACCTGCAAGGAGAGAAAACGGTTCAGTGTCTTTTTGTAATCCACCTGCAAATCACCGGCAAAGGTGTCCAGCAAGGCCGGCAGCATGGCCGATTGCCAACCCGGCTTGCGCACAAAACACGGACTGCTGGCCAGTGTTATCAATGCACTGACTTGCCCGGGTCTTTTCAGTGCAGCACAGCTGGCGACCAGGCCACCCAGTGACCAGCCCAGCCATGCTGCCGATTCCGGCACCGATGCCAGCACGGCATTTGCCATATCATCCAGCATCACTTCATTACCCCACTCACTCCGACCATGGCCCGGCAGGTCCACACGGGTAATCCGGAAATCCTGTTCAAGCAGCGGCACAAATTCATCCCAGATCCCGCCGTGCAGACCCCAGCCGTGAACCAGTACAAGGTCAGGGCCTGCTCCGCTTGTTTGTGTGTAGAGTTTCATTATTAACCAGCTAAAATCTATCTCGCGCAAAGACGCAAAGGCGCCAAGAAAACCAAATCTATGTAAGCTCTGGTTTGTTCGTCATTGCGAGGAACAAAGTGACGAAGCAATCCTTGTCACGAGGACGCGTTTGCGTCCGTGATGATCTCATCGAGAGCCCTCGCTGTCACTCGGTACGCATGTGGCGGATTGCCGCGCTACGCTCGCAATGACACATAAGTTAGTACTTCATTAACAATAAATTTGATTTGTTCATTCTTTGCGCCTTTGCGTCTTTGCGCGAGACAGGTTTTTGTCTTTTTACTCTGCGTCCTCTGTGATCTCTGTAGCCAGTATTGTATCCAGTGCATGAAGCAAACGGTCCACATGTGCTTCGGTATGTGTCGCTGAAAAGGTAATCCGCAAGCGCGACGCACCTTCCGGTACTGTCGGCGGACGAATCGCAGTGACCAGGATGCCCTGCCTGCGCAATGCCTCGCTGATTTGCAGGGCAGTCCCTGCATCACCAACAATCAAGGGCTGAATCGGCATGTCTGAACCAGACAGGCTCAGTCCCAGTTGTGCCGCGCCTGCACAAAAACGCCGCACCAGCGCCTGCAGGCGCTCACGCCGCCACCCTTCTTCCCGGACCAGCTTCAATGCAGCACGCGTTGCAGCGGCAACTGCCGGGGGTGGCGCCGTTGTATAGATATAGGTACGCGCCTCCTGGATCAGGGTTTCAACCAGGCCCTCGCTGCCGGCAACAAACGCACCGAAGGTACCGAATGCCTTGCCGAGTGTACCCATCAATACAGGCACCTGTTCCAGGCCGAGTCCGGCCTGCGCCACTGTGCCGCGGCCTTCCGGC
>DAOVYA010000019.1 GCA_030635865.1 Gammaproteobacteria bacterium
TAGGAGCGCCTCGCAGGCGCGAACGGGTGTAATCTACTTCATCTCGTCGCCCTTGCACACCGGGCCGTAGGGCGAGTCGCGGTGCTGGTCGTGATAGTGCATCCGGTAGTGGGTAAATTCATCACTGCTGTCAAAATGCATGAATGGGTTGCCTTCCCGCTGCTGCTCCATGGTCGATGTGGTGAGTTCCGCATAGTTGTGGCCGGGATGGATAATGGTTCCCGGTGGCAAGCGCTCGGCCATATCCTTCAGGGTGACATACATTTGTTCCGGATCGCCGCCACGCAGGTCACAGCGGCCGCAGCCGAATACAAACAGGGTGTCCCCGGTAATCAGGTTATTGCCAATGTGATAACAGGCTGATCCCGGTGTGTGGCCGGGTGTGTGCAATGTCCTGATCGGGGTTTCACCCAGTTCGATGATATCGCCGCCATGATGCAGCGTGGGCAGATCCAGCCCCTGCCCCCAGAATTGTGCCTCTTCCTTGAGCAGGTGCAATTGCGCGTCATGGGATGCAAGCAGTTCTTCAATACCGTTGATATGGTCATGATGGCTATGCGTTAGCAGGATATCGGTAATCTGCACGCCCTTCTGCCTGGCCAGGGCCATTACCTCGGGAACATCCCAGGCGGGATCAACGACGGCTGCCCGGTCAGTGGCGTGATCGTGTATCAGGTAGACAAAGTTTTCCATTGGCCCCAGTTCAAGAGCGTGGATTGAAAAAGGTTCAGTAGCTGACATCAGGACCTCGCATGACAAGTAGTTGATATACCCGGATATATCCTATCATCGTAGATGTTCAGGCGCAGGGACAGCAAGACTTGTCTTGAGTTCGCCGCTAAACCTGTCTGCATAGTATTATCGCCCCTCTGAAATTCATTGGAACAGAAACGTGGCCACCCATAAACTGCTGCTTCACCCGGCAGACCCGACATGCCCTCAAGTCGCTACAAACGTGCTGGTTGAGTGCCTGCAATCCATCGGGCTGATCGGTGAGCCAGTCCGGCTCGCTGCTGAAACGATATACCCGGCCGGTGAACACTTCCTGCAACTCATCACCTTCCTGGGATGCTCACCTATGATAGAGCTCGAGCCGCCAGCCGACACCGATTCACTGGAAGCCGGCAGCAAGGATGGACGGTACTGCCATGTCACCGTCACTGAGTGCGGAGGGCATTTGCAATTCCGCGCCGATGAACACTCAACAGAGCCGCGCTGTCCACAATGCCGCAAGCCGGAACCACAATGGCGTGAGCAACTGCGCGCCTGGCAGCAAGACCCGCAACACCTTCATTGGTCGTGTGCGGTGTGCGGCTATACGGGACAACTCACGGATTTGAATTTCCGTAAATCCGCCGGGTTCGGGAGGAATTTCATAGAAATCCGTGGCATCTATCCTTCCGAAGCGATCCCGGGCGAGGCCTTGCTTGCCAGCCTGAAAGCACTGACCGGATGTCACTGGAACATGCTATATGTAAGGGAATAGGCAAAATTGTCACTGGTTGCTGCCATCTATGCCACAATAGTGTCAGGTGAACAGGAAACAAACCAATGGCTGAAGAAAACCTGACCAAAGAAGAACGCGTCCTGCGCGCCATGAAACGGGTGCTTACCAACATTGCCAAGGATACCTACACCCGTCCCGGTTACCGGCACCCGCTCTCTGATGGCACCGTAAATGACATCCGCAACTGTCTCAGCCTGATCACGGCACGCGAAGCGGAATTAAATGAAGCGGCCGGACGTGCCATGAACGATCGTCCACGCTTTGTCGATGAGCCGCAGTCTTCGGTGGTCGTTCCCCTGAAAATCCCCACGAATAAGGACAAGAACAAACCCTGAACCACCACACCCTGTGGTTGCAGGACCCGCGCCTCGCGGGGAACGGCCAGTTATTCCCGGCGAGACGCCGGTTCTACGCCCCACGCCAACATTTCCAGTTTGGAATCAACGCTTAAGATTGAATTTAACTACGCCGATAGAAAAGGGAGCAGCGGTCTCCCTGCATGCAGTGCGCGCAAAAGGCATGCCAGGGAGAGATTTTCTATTTAACTATCAGTTGGTTATATATGGCGGTCCATCAGGGAGAGCCTGGCATGAACACCTCTATACTCAACGGGCGGCAACCTCGGCCGCTCTGGAGAAACCATGCGGTGCCGGGTGCCGGCCGATCTGGCCTTGTTCGACGGCTGGCTCGATGCCTCGGACGGAGCGCTGTCAGCCTGGTCGCGGGACTCTGCACGGCCTTCGTTGTCCAGGCGGCGAGCAATAACGGCATGCTTCCGGACGACCTGACCGAAATGAGTCTTGAAGCCCTGATGGACGTTGAGGTCACCTCTGTTTCCAAGAAACCGCAGAAAAAATCCGAAGCTGCTGCTGCGATTTTTGTTATCACGAATAATGACCTGAACCGTTGGGGTGTCACCAATATTCCGGATGCCCTGCGATACGTTCCCGGCCTGCAAGTGGCACGCATCGATGCGAACAAGTGGGCCATCACCGCTCGCGGCTTCAACAGCCGCTTTGCCAACAAGCTGCTGGTACTCATCGACGGCCGTAGTGTGTATACCCCGCTATTTGCAGGCGTCTACTGGGAAGCCAATGAAGTCATGCTGGAGGATGTCGAGCGGATCGAAGTCATACGCGGTCCGGGGGGTACCCTGTGGGGCGCCAATGCCGTCAACGGTGTCATCAACATTATTACCAAATCGGCTGCTGATACCCAGGGCACCCTGGTCACGGCCGGCATAGGCAACGAAGAGAAGGGATTTTCCAATATACGCCATGGCGGCGAAACCAGTGGTGGCAAACATTACCGTGTCTACGGGAAGTTCCGTTCTGTCGATACCGGTGGTTCTCTCAATACCGGGATCATTCCGCCTGCGGCCCATGACGACAGTGAAATTGCGCAAGCGGGCTTTCGCATGGACTGGGGCAAAGACAAATCAGACACGTACACCTTGCAAGGTGATTATTATGAAGGCAAGGGAGGCCAGCAATTACTGGTTGCTACCTCGCCGTCACCAGTGATCGATGATGCAGATTACGATGGCGGCAACCTGACCTGGCGCTGGACACACAAGGCAGGTACACAATCCGAATACACGTTGCAGGCCTATTATGATTACGTAAGTCGTGACAGTGCCGCCCTGCATGAACATCGCGATACCCTGGATATCGATTTTCAGCACCATGTTTCGCGGGGAGAAACGCATGACATTGTCTGGGGCCTGAATTACAGGCTTATCAGTGATGATACCGACCCCACGTTAATATTCGCTCTCAGCCCGTCAAGCCGGGACGTCAACCTGTACAGTGCGTTTCTGCAGGATGAAATCAGTCTCTGGGACAACCAGGCAAAGCTGACACTGGGTTCCAAATTCGAGCACAATGACTATAGCGGGTTCGAAATACAACCCAGTGCACGTTTTGCGTGGATAACCGATTCAGGGAGCACATTATGGGCTGCTGTATCCCGTGCCGTGCGCACACCCGCCAGGGGTGAGCATGATGTGATGCTGGCTGTGATTCCGCCTCCGCCGGCACCACCACCGCTGATAATAGCAGGCAGCGCCGATTTCGAATCCGAAACAATGATTGCGTATGAGATCGTCTACCGGTTCACGCCAACCGAGAAAATATCCATCGACCTGACAGCTTTCTACAATAAATATGACGAATTGCGTACCACCGACATTTCAACGCCGGCCCCGCCACTTGCCGCCTCTTTTGGAAATAATATGGAAGGAAATACCCACGGTATTGAAATCGACACGCGCTGGATGGTCAACAACTGGCTGGACATCAACGCAAACTACAGCTGGCTTGAGGTTGACCTTGATCTCGTCAAGGGAAGCATGGATGTCATCTCCCGGAGCACAGAGGACGCTTCACCACAACACCAGGCAAATATCTGGTTTACAAGCGACCTCGGCAACCACGTTGAGCTGGACACCGGTATTCGCTATGTGGGCAGCCTTGAAACATTCGGTTTCCCGAAAACAGACAGCTATGTGGCATTCGATGCCCGTCTTGGCTGGTCACCGCGCGAGGGAGTCGACCTGTCGCTGGTTGGACAGAACCTGTTCGACAGTTCACATCCCGAGTTCAACCCGGATTTTATTTTCTCAATTCCAACCGAGGTTGAACGAAGCATCTACGGCAAGGTGACGCTGAGCTTCTAGAAAATGCGCAACCCTTTGAAATATGCGGGCCTGAAGTTCGTCCTGCCGGTTATGCTGGTGACACTGTTATCCTGTGCGTCTGCCTTCAGCATGGCGGACGACCGCCAGACGACTGAATACAGGGTCAAGGCCGCATTCCTGTACAACTTCTCACGCTTCGTGACCTGGCCCGAGCATGCTGGTCTGAACGACGGAATTTTCAACCTGTGCGTCCTCGGTGGTGATCCGTTCGGAGAACTGCTGGACCCGCTTTCAGGGAAATCCGTACAAAATAACTCGCTCGAAATCAAAAGACTCGACAGCCTGGCCCAGGGTCATACATGCCAGATAATTTATGTCAGCCAGACGGGCACCAGTAACCTTGAAGGCATCATGTCCACACTGAATGATCAACCTGTACTCACGGTCAGTGATATAAAGGGATTCACTTCCTATGGCGGGATCATCCAGTTCAAACTGGTCGACAACAAGGTCCGGTTTAATATCAACATCGACGCAGCGAAGCGCGCGGGCCTGACAATCAGCTCGAAACTGCTCTCACTGGCAACCGTTGTGAGAGGCGATCAATAAGCCCGGTCATGCAAAAGCTTCGCAACATATCGATCCGTCGCAAGCTCACGCTGATTATCGTGATTATCAGTACCGTATCCCTGTTGCTGGCAAGCATTGCCTTTATAACCACGGACAGGATCAACAGCCGGAAGTCCCTCGGAAACAATCTCCGCGCCATGGCAGATATTATTGCAGCCAACAGCAGTGCTGCACTTATTTTTGGTGACACAAATGCAGCAGAGGAGAACCTCGGCTTCCTGGGTGCACAGGAACATATCGAAGCTGCAGCAATTTTCGAACTCGACGGTAAGGAATTTGTCAGCTACAGAAAACCAGGCACCAATGTCACCCTGCCGAAACCCGACTTTGAAACAGACAACATCCTGTTCCGGGACGATTACGTTGAATTATTCAGCAACATCGTCCACGAGAATGAAACCATTGGCGTTGCATATATCCGCTCTGACCTGCTGGCTGTACACGAACGCCTGGTATGGTTTTTGGGGATTGTCTGCATCGTGCTGCTGACCTCCCTGTCGATTACATTAATGCTCAGCGCGCAGATGCAGCGCATTATTACGGACCCGTTACTGCGACTATCTGCTATTGCACGACAAATTTCTTTGGAAAAAAACTACTCCCTGCGAGTTGCTGGCGAAGGAAAAGACGAACTCGGAAATCTGATTGTCGATTTCAACAAGATGCTGGATGAAATCCAGCTGCGCGACAATAAGCTCAAGAACCACAGGATACGACTGGAGGAACGCGTTACACAGCGCACAAAAGAACTTGAAGAGAGCAATAACCAGCTCACCCAGTCGAAAAAACAGGCAGAAATAGTCGCAAAACGGATGGAATATCATGCCCACCACGATGACCTGACCGGACTGCCGAATCGAACACTGTTAAATGATCGCATTAACACGGAACTGGCCCACGCACGCCGTCAAAAGACAATGATGGCCCTGTTGTTTCTCGACCTCGATCGCTTCAAGGTTATCAATGACTCCCTGGGGCACGCAATCGGTGATCAGCTTCTGCGGGTGATATCCCGCCGGCTTAGAAACTGCGTGCGCGAGGAAGACACCGTTGCAAGACTGGGTGGTGACGAATTCATGATATTACTGCCACGCATAACCAGCTCATCGGATGCAGGGCGGATCGGAAGGAAGATTATTGATGCACTTGTCGAACCCGTATCCTGTAATGGTCATGAACTTCATATTACAACCAGTATCGGTATCAGTATCTATCCTTTTGACAGCACTGATACAGAAACGCTGATCAAGAACGCAGATATCAGTATGTACCGCGCAAAAGAACTGGGGCGTAACAAGGTTGTTTATTACACGGCTGAAATGAATGCAGGTTCCCGTAAACAACTTGCACTTGAAACCAATCTCCGAAAAGCGCTCGAAAGGGGAGAATTAGACCTTCACTATCAGCCAAAGATAAATACCACACACAATACAATTGTTGGCGTCGAGGCACTGCTGCGCTGGAACCACCCCACCATGGGCGCTATCAGTCCGGCTGATTTTATACCGGTAGCCGAAGACAGCGGCCTGATTATACCGATCGGTGAATGGGTACTGGAAACAGCCTTCAAACAACTCAGGAAATGGCATGATGCAGGGCATGATGCCCTAACCATGGCCGTCAATCTTTCATCTGCACAGATGTCACGCTCCGGCATCGAATCAGCAATTAGCAAATCTCTTTCAAATGCCGGAATTGACCCCTGCATGGCAGAACTGGAAATCACCGAAAATGTAGCCATGCAGGACATCGATTCTGCAGTTGCCGCACTCGAAAAGCTCAAAAGTACAGGTATCAGTATCGCAATGGATGACTTTGGAACGGGTTATTCGTCACTGGGCTACCTGCGCAGGCTACCCATCGACATTGTAAAGATTGATCAATCTTTTGTTCGCGATATTCCTGATATAAAGGAAAGCATCCTCATTGCGGAAGCCATTATCGCAATGACGCAAAGCCTTAACCTCTCACTGATTGTTGAGGGTATTGAAAATGTCAGGCAGTTGAACTATTTCAAAAAACAGGGCTGTGAAGTCATGCAGGGTTTTCTTTTCAGCAGACCGGTAGCAGCAGGCGAAATACTAAAAATACTGAATACCCGCAGAGCACCCGGAACTTTTAACGTGGTTAAATAAATGCTCTACCTGTACCCAACCGGCCACGGTGTCCTGCCGCCATAAAAACCGGGAGGAGGAAGTGGCGGGTAATAAGGCATGTATGAAGGCGCCGGGTAAACCGGACTGTATGGATAGGCATAGTATGCACCCCGACCAAAACCCACAGCCGGTGGCGAACGGCTATAGACATCACCCCGGTTTTTGTTGCCACCGCCAAAAGAAAAACAAAACGAGAACGCCTGTGCCGTAGACCACCCTGCCAACAGGGCTACCAACGCGGCCATTACAAGCCTTCTGGACATGCTTCCCTGCTACATCAACCGGTACGGTGTTTCATCAGCCAGGGTCAGCACCTTCGACACAATTCCGAGCGCTTCATCTACAAACGGATCGAGACTACCCCATTCAGCTGAACTGCCGATAACTTCCGCACCGTCCTTCATGACGACCCGCATCGAATACTCCCCCGCCGGAACAACAGCCTTCTCGGCAGTAATATACAGACCCGGCTCCGGGTCCTGTCCCTGCACAACGGCAAGAATGTACTGGTAATCAATACTGTCGCTGCTCTCGATTTCACCCAGCACTACAATGGTAAACTCACCCAGCTTATAGCGGCGCCTGGGAATCGCTGTCTTGAAACCGGGTCTGTTCACGGGCCTGATCCTGATTATCGTTGTGACAGGGTATCATTATCGACACGGCCTTCAAGCATATTCGTGCGCAGGTTTTCTCTGTGGCAATAGATTTGAATCGCGGTCGCGTACTACTCCTACACACACTCGACCAACTCCAGTGCATTGCCGTCTGGATCCCTGCAAAACAGGGCCTTGCGACCGGAACGGCTGCGTGTATAAGCAATGCCCGCCGTCTCCAGCGCCTGCACAACCTCATCGAGGCTGGCGACATCCATGGCCAGGTGCTGGTTCCGGCCCCCATGTTGCCGAGGCCCTCGTGATTGCCCGGATTCGAGCAACTCCAGCAAGTGGATCTGCCCGGCGCCCACCTGCAGCCAGGCACCCGGGAAATCAAGATCCGGGCGGGAATCGTCAACCGGCAAACCCAGCACGCCGTGATAAAAATCCAGGGAACGCCGGGTATCTGCAACCAGCAAACTGACATGGTTAATCGAACGTATTTCAACCATCCGCTTCACCGGCATGTATACGTGCCGCCAGCCAGGCGGCCGTGACAATCATGACCCCGCCAATCCATTCTCGCGGGAGTACCACCTCATCCGTCAACAACAACGAGGAAATGGCACCGGCAACCAGTTCAAACAGCAGAATCACGGCAGAGCGATGTAAGGGCATGCGCGTAACACCGTAAAGCACAGACAGGGTCATCACCAGAAAACCCAGCAAGCCGAGTAATACCGCCATATAAAAAGTCATTGCACTGACATCGGGGAAACCTGTCCCCTCAATCATTATCCAAATAAAAGCAACCAGCACGACACCCACCCAGCTACTGGCCGATTTCAACCGGACATTCACTGATTGCATCCTGCGCACAAATACATTGCTCAGGGCAAATGCAAAACCGGAAGAAACAGCCAGCCAGTCAGCCTGGTCGCGTGGCCACGGCATGCCGACATCTTCATTCCACAACATGATCAATGCACCAGCAACTGCAATAGCAAAAACCAGGATGGATTTACCATCCAGCTTCTCGCCCAGCATCAACCAGCCAAGACAGACTGCCCAGAACGGGGAAAGATAGAACAGCAGTAAAACGCGAACCACGTTGCCATCCAGCACCGCCATGATGAATGCGAGGTTGCACCAGCCTGCCGCCAGGCTCATTAATACCAGTGACAGGAAATGCTGCCTCAATACCTGCCAGTCCCGGAAAAATATCCATAAAAACACACTGAGTGCAGCGCCAAAACTGACAAGTGCACTCCAGGCGCCCGACAACCCCTGGTCTTCGAGCAGGCGCAGCGGATACCAGACAACGCCCCACAGCGTGGCTGCAAACAGCAGGCTGGCAACCGGGAGCAGCTGGTATTCCTGTTTGGATGAGTTCATAGGTTCCCTTATACTTTCACTTCGACAGCGGTAATGGCAAGGTATTTTCGCCCTCTCCCGTTGATCATCATTCACACTGGTACTAACCGGCAATGAATCCAGACCTGTCACATTTGCAGCCCTATCCGTTCGAGCGACTTGCAAAGCTGTTTGACGGTATTGCACCCCCGCAGACACTGAATGAAATTTCACTGTCTATCGGCGAACCCAAACATCCAACTCCCGCCTTCATTACCGAGGAAGTCATTACCCATTTACATGGCCTGTCACGCTATCCGCTGACACGCGGCTCACCGGAATTGCGGCAGGCAATTTCCGAGTGGCTGACGGCACGCTTCAGCCTGGCCGCAGGCATACTTGACCCGGAACAACAGGTATTACCCGTCAATGGTACGCGCGAGGCGTTGTTTGCCTTTGCCCAATGCATAATTGACCGGACTGTCGCACCCGTGGTGCTGATGCCCAACCCGTTCTACCAGATCTACGAGGGCGCGGCCCTGCTGGCCGGTGCCGAACCCTGGTTCCTGAACACGACCCGGAAAACAGGGTTTCGCCCTGACTTCGAGAGCGTACCGGAAAGCACCTGGTCGCGCTGCCAGCTTGTCTATATATGTACACCCGGAAATCCCACCGGGGCTGTTATGAGCTGTGCCAAACTCCAGCACCTGATAGAACTGGCCGACCGCTACGATTTCGTGATTGCATCGGATGAATGCTATTCCGAGATATACCTGGATGAGTCATCACCGCCCTGCGGGCTATTGCAGGCAGCCAGCGAAATGGGGCGGAATGATTTCAGCCGCTGCATGGTTTTCCATAGCCTGTCAAAGCGCTCCAATGCGCCGGGCCTGCGTTCCGGCTTTGTCGCCGGCGATGCAGACCTTGTCCGGGGTTTCCTGCGCTACCGCACATACCATGGCTGTGCCATGCCACCGGCAACCCAGGCCGCCAGCATCCGTGCCTGGCAGGATGAAAATCATGTTATTGAGAACCGCAAGCTCTACAGGGAAAAGCTTTCTGCCGTACACGGAATACTGGCATCCGTACTCGATGTGCAATTGCCGGATGCCGGTTTTTACCTCTGGCCACAGACACCGGTTGTCGGGGAGGAATTCGCACGCGACCTGCTGGCACAGCAAAACGTAATCGTGCTGCCAGGGAGTTATCTGTCCCGGACAGCAGCTGGCATCAATCCCGGCCAGGACTATGTCCGCATGGCACTGGTTGCGCCACTGGAAGACTGCGTCGAGGCAGCGGAACGGATTAAATCTTTCATCAGCACTGCATAATCCCGGCAAGGCGGTTATTATTCGTCCCCTGAATGGAATGGAGAATCGTATAAATGAGCGACATACAGGCCACAATTGAAGAAGCCTTTGAACGACGCGCAGACATCACTCCGCGCAGCGTGGAACCTCTCGTCAAGGAAGCCACGCAGGAAGCCATCGACATGCTCGACCGGGGTGTCGCCCGGGTTGCCGAGAAGCGTGACGGAACCTGGGTCGTTAACGACTGGCTCAAAAAGGCCGTGCTGCTGTCGTTTCGCATTGAAGACAATGCCTTTATAAAAGGTGGCTTTACCAATTACTACGACAAGGTAACTTCAAAGTATGCCGACACCAATTCACGTGAATTTCGTGAAGGCGGCGTACGCGTGGTCCCTCCTGCTACTGCACGCAAAGGCTCCTACATTGCTTCCGGTGTCGTGTTAATGCCCTCCTACGTCAATATCGGTGCCTATGTCGACAGCGGCACCATGGTTGATACCTGGACCACGGTCGGCTCCTGCGCTCAAATCGGAAAGAATGTTCACCTCTCCGGCGGAGTAGGTATTGGCGGCGTGCTTGAACCGATCCAGGCCGCCCCGACAATCATTGAAGACAACTGTTTTATCGGGGCCCGTTCAGAGATTGTTGAAGGTGTCATTGTCGAAGAAGGCGCCGTGATTTCCATGGGTGTTTACATCGGACAGAGCACCCGTATATTCGACCGCTCAACGGGCGAAATCATCTATGGCCGGGTACCCGCTGGATCGGTCGTGGTATCAGGCAACCTGCCCTCAAAAGATGGAGCCTACAGTCTCTACTGTGCCGTCATCGTCAAGCGCGTTGATGATAAAACACGCTCCAAGGTCGGCATCAATGAACTGTTGCGTGATATCTGACCCGCATGGTGACAATCTTCGGCATCAGGAACTGCGACACGGTCAGAAAAACGCGTCGCTGGCTGGACGGGCATGCCGTGGAATACCGGTTTCACGATATACGTGCTGACGGACTTTCCCGATTGCTTCTGGAAAGCTGGGTACAGGCCCTGGGGTGGGAAAACCTGCTGAATCGCCGTGGTACAACCTGGCGCAAGCTGCCGGAATCCGTTCGCGGCAATCTTGACAGGCGCACTGCAATAAAGCTTATGCTGGAACAGCCTGCCATGATCAAGCGACCCGTGCTTGATCTCGGCGACAGTCTGCATCTCGGCTTCAGTGAAGATGCCTACACCGACCTGTTTCAATAAACCACCATCATGAGCGAGACACTCGAACTTGCAAAGGACCTTATCCGGCGACCCTCGGTAACACCGGATGATTGCGGCTGCCAGGAGCTGCTTGCCGGGCGTCTGGAAAAGGCCGGCTTCATGACCGAACATCTACGCTTTGGCGTGGTTGACAACCTGTGGGCCCGGCGCGGCACCGGGGCACCCCTGTTCGTATTTGCAGGTCACACAGATGTGGTACCGCCCGGACCCGCGAAGGGATGGGACAGTGATCCCTTCGACCCGGTTATCCGGGATGATTACCTGTTCGGGCGTGGCGCTGCGGACATGAAGGGCAGCATTGCCGCCATGGTAATCGCCTGTGAAAAGTTTGTTGCTGAACATCCAGATCACAAGGGCTCCATTGCCTTCCTGATTACCAGTGACGAGGAAGGTCCGTCAATTGACGGTACCGTCAAGGTAATTGATCACCTGGTTACGCGTGGCGACAAAATAGACTGGTGCCTGGTTGGCGAACCGTCCAGCAGGAACCAGACCGGCGACATCATCAAAAACGGCCGCCGCGGATCGCTGAACGGAAAACTGCGCATACATGGCCATCAGGGACACGTCGCCTATCCACACCTGGCAGACAACCCGATACACAGGGCCGCGCCCGCGCTTGCGGAACTCGCCGGGGTTGAATGGGACAGGGGCAATGAATATTTCCCGCCTACCACGTTCCAGATCTCCAACATTGCGGCTGGCACGGGCACCGAAAATGTCATACCCGGGGTACTGGATGTCCAGTTCAACCTGCGCTTCTCTACCGAGTCCAGCGAAGCTTCCCTAAAATCACAGGTTGATGAAATTTTGACTCGTCACGGGCTGGAATATGAAATCGACTGGAGACTCTCGGGTCAGCCGTTTCTGACACCGGCGGGTGAACTGGTCGATGCCGCACGCCACGCGATCCGGGACATTACCGGAATCAATACCGAGCTTTCTACCAGTGGCGGTACATCCGATGGCCGGTTTATTGCACCAACAGGTGCCCAGGTGGTCGAACTTGGGCCAGTCAACTCCACTATTCACAAAATAAATGAATGTGTAAGAGTAGAAGAACTTGATACACTATCAACAGTCTATGAGGATATCCTGATACGATTGTTAACCTGAGATAACAACAATGAAACCCGATCATCTGCCACGTTTTTCCAAAATTCGATTTCTGGCCTGCCTTACCACAGTACTCCTGCTATCGGCCTGTTCCATGGGTCAAATGGTCGTACGCGGCACGCAGTCCATCCTCGACAGCGGCGTCGAGTCGATGAACCGTGAATCAGATCTGCAACTTGCGCGCGATGCCATGCCGGCAAATCTCAAGCTGATTGAAGGCATGTTGATCGAGGATCCGAATAACAGCGAGATGCGCCTGTTCGCGGCCGAAGGTTTCTACGGATACAGCTATGGCTTTATTGAACCGGAAGATACGGATCGTGCGCGTTTGCTCTATCGTCGATGCTACACACATGCACGCAAGGCGCTGCGCCAATCCGGCGTGAAAACCGACCCTGAATCTTCCTCATCAGAA
>DAOVYA010000133.1 GCA_030635865.1 Gammaproteobacteria bacterium
AATACACCCAGCAGGGATAATTAGATATACGGGTATATACGTACATGACTGACACCAGAATCAGGCTCGTCTGACAGACACCTGCAAGCGGTATATCACCAAACGCTAAACGACCGGAAAGGGTCGATAGTCGCCGTTTAGCCTTTTCTAATATTAGCGCCTGATGAACTTCCGAGAACGACCCAAATCGGACGTTCAGAGGGAATTTTTCAGGGCTTTTGCCCAAGGGCGGCACCCGGAAAATAGAGATCATACCGGCAAGAGCCCGGGCCAGCGACCAGGCTTCGACACACAGGCCTGGAACAGCTCGATAAACTGCTGCTGGTAACGGCGCAGATATTTCCCTTTCGGGTAGGCGATTTTAGTAACTTCCCAGGGGAACAGGTTGCTGAGGTCATGTATGACCAGATCACGATCCTGCTTTGGCGTGTAGGCCAGACTCGCAATGATACCTATGCCCATGCCTTCACGGACGTAGGTTTTGATCACATCCGTATCGGCGGCACTGAGCACAACCCGGGGCTTGAGACCATGCTTTGCAAACGTATCATTGAAGTGCCCGCTACCGGTGAAGCCGAAGGTATAGGTAATGATGGGATAGTTGCATAAGGCTTTCAGCGTCAGGCGCCGGCGTTCCAGCAAAGGGTGATTGGACTGGACAATGAGCGAGCGATTCCATTTGTAGCACGGGACGGCGGTAAGTTGCGGATGCTCAGCCAGGTTCTCGGTGCAGATCGAGAAATCAACCAGATCATCGAGAGCCATTTCCACCAGTTGTTGCGGCGTACCTTGATGGATTTGCAATTCCACCTCGGGGTAGGCCTTGTTGAAGATTTTGATTGCCGGCGGCAATACATAACGGGCCTGCGTATGGGTAGTACCGATACGCAGCACGCCACTGGATTGTTCCACATGGTCACGGCCCACATCCAGGATGTTGTGAGTCTCTGCCAGGGCCCTGCGGGCATATTGCACCACCTGCTCACCCGCCTTGGTCAAACCAGTCAGGCGTTTGCCCTTGCGCACGAAAAGCTGCACGCCAAGTTCATCTTCCAGATGCCGTATATGCTGAGAGACGGCGGGTTGCACCAGATTGAGCTGCTCGGCGGCACGGCTGACACTGAAGCCGCTTTCCACAAGGGCTATCAACGAACGCAGATTTCTCAGTTCCATATCATGTAATTTGATATTAATGAATAATATATCATTTTACATTATTTACGTGCTTGCCGATACTGGAACGGAAACAGGGTAACCGCAGCAGCACGCAGAATGCGTTGATCGGGGGAATACCCCGGCAACAGCATGTCGTGGCGATTGACGGAGGCCCTGTCTGGAAGCGAGCCAGCTTTCCGAGCAGGCGCAACACAGGAGAAAGTGAAATGCAAACCAGCAGTACGCAGCATCTTTATTCACACCAAGCACCGCTTTTGTTCGATGAGGATGGTTTTTTGATTGACCCGAACCACTGGACCGAAGAGCTGGCCAGCGAGCTTGCCGAAGCCGCCGGTATTCCACAGCTAAACGGCGCCCATTGGCGGATTATCCACTTTATTCGCGAACGCCACCTGCGTTGTGGCGCAATGCCGCCGATGCGCATTATCTGCCGCAAGCTCGGAACAGAACGTGACGCTGTGAAAGGCCTGTTTGGCGGCTGCCGCAAATTATGGACTATCGCCGGCCTGCCCAACCCTGGCGAAGAAGCCAAGACATATATGGACTAAGATTCAGCATTTCTTTCCTTGTCGACTCCCAAGGAAAAACTGCAGACTGCGCAAACTGCCAGTCTGCAGTTTTTTGCCGGCATAAACGCCCAGTCCGACGGCTAGCCATCCAGGGGTAATGTCAAGTTAAGGTAAATCCAGCGCAAATGAAGTCCAATTACACGCTCTCCACATCCATAAATCAACGGTTTAGCATTGCCTAGCCGTTCTCTTTAGGCGCTAAAATCAGTTAACTTGACAGTACCTTTATGACTCATCCCATTGGCCGGTGGTATCTGCAAACAAATCCGAAAGTTGTGCAGGGATAAGGAGTCGGCGTGCAATGACAGGAAAAGCTGTAATTACCACTATAGAATTGTACCCATCAACTACTGGAGCATGAATTGACTTCTTACACATCAACCTATATATAACAATGCATACACGCGTCAGAAACCTGACAGTTTCCGGCGGCAGAATGTGCTCCGATCCGTAGAGTATACCTGTCAGATTACACGTTCCGATGCCACAGCCACCAGGCACATCATCGGAGCTTCTTTAACTGGCCTATTGGTAATTAAAGACTTGAAAACATTTCGAACAGCGCGTGTGAGTTTTATAACAACCGAGAGAGGTATAGCCTGAATGGACGCCTATTATTGCCCATGCGCTGTCAAATGTGTCATGTGTGCCAGGAATACGCTGTACGGGGATTTACCCGAGGAGGCGGCATGCATTGTTGAGAAAATGCTGCATAAACAGGTCTATAAAAAGGGAGAGGTATTATTCAGGGAGGGTGATACTTGCTCGCACCTCTTTGCCCTGAGTAGCGGGCAGGTAAAATTGAGCTACTACATGCCTGACGGGAGGGAGCAGATCATTGGCCTGGGCATTCCCGGTTATTTATTAGGGTTCGACACATTAAGTGATGAGACCTATACCTATACCGCGAGTGCCCTGTCGAAGGCACATGTATGCATGATTCGACAAGGGGATCTGATGGATAAATCAAAAAGTCACCAGGACATCACCATACGCCATCTCGATGACCACAACAACGAATTGAAACAAACCCGGGAACTGCTGCGCGTGATAGGTGGTAAAACGGCGACCGAGAAAACGGCATCCTTTATCCTCTCGGTAGTGCCTCACAAAGACCTCGGGGACTGTAAATTTGACATGCCGTTTTCCCGCCATGAAATCGCCGACTTTCTTGGGCTCAGCATGGAAACGGTAAGTCGTGTAATGGCCGAACTAAAACGCGCCGGCATTATCCATGCCCCGCGCGGCACCATGGAAATCCGGGACGCGAGTCGCCTGCGTAATGTCGCATCTGGCACTGGTAATCCCCTGGACATAGACGACTAATTGCAGACGCGGAGTTTGTGTACTTGACTGACTGACTGGTTAATTTTCGCCCGGGTCTTTTCATCCGGTTAGCCTTTGCCACTAACCTGGCTGGTGAGTGGCCTTCGGCAGAAATATTCCAGGATACGATGGGCTGGTTCTGCCGATGAGGCAAAGCAGGAACCATTTATTATTCATATACCTATGCGTATGCATATGGACCGGGTGGCTTCAATTCGCAAATAGTTGATCCAAATCAACCCCCGCAATAAACAGATAAGTAAACTGTGCCCACTGGTATAGATGCACAAATTATTGTTCTCCTGTAGAGAGGCAGAAATGAATGTGATAAACAGATATTTACTTTTCATGGTCGTTGCCCTATCCACGGCCCTTGCCGGGATCGCCGCGCCTGTGGCCGTGCGGGCTGAGGTCAGTGGCGCTGGCGCTCTGGTACAAAAATTTGTCGATGCAGGTGGCCGATCCAGCGAATATATCACCAGCAAGGTCGACGCAGCGGGTTTCAATGATGTGTACTACGTCGGATTCGAGCACGGTCTATACGACATCAAGGCCCGTAATCCGGATGGCCAATACGTCGCAATCAAACTCGATCCAAAGACCGGCGAACTGCTAAAGGATCCCGGGACCGGGAAGGTACGCTATAAAACGGTTACCCCGCCCGACCCGGATGCAACGCCTCTATCCTGGGAGGGCATCATCAGCCAAATCAAGGATGAGGGTTATGTGGAAGTGTATGCGATCCATTATGATCACCAACTGTACGAAGTACTTGCCCGGGATGCGCAAAACCGGGTATTCGAACTCTTCGTTAACCCCAATACCGGTGAGTTACTGAGGCATCCCACGACCGGTAAGCCGTTATCGGAACGCGTTGACAACAAATGAACTGGTTATAGCGGAGCGTTACATGACCTGACGCCGGCCACAATGGGTGTCAGGCACTGTGTTTTCACCGCCGAAGTTTCCTGCGTTATCGACGGGTCAGCCAACTCGCCGGCATATATGTAATACACCGCATAATCACTCATGCTAAAGTATCTATAGTATATCTGTGATAAGCGTAGCGCACGCTCGAGAGACACCAGCCAATGGATCAATCCCTGACATTCAATGCCGATCTGATCCGTCGTTATGACAAGGCAGGGCCACGCTATACCTCCTATCCCACTGCCGTGCAGTTTCATGGCGGTTTTGGCGAGCAGCAGTATCGCAAGTGGGCACAGCACAGCAATGAGCACCCGGTAGCCCAGCCGCTCTCGCTCTATTTCCACCTGCCGTTCTGCGCCACCGTTTGTTATTACTGCGCCTGCAACAAGATCATCACCAAAAACCGTGCGCGTGCCATACCCTACCTGGAGCATCTCCACCAGGAGATCGCCCTGCAGGGTGCGCTGTTCAACAATGAGAGAAAAGTTGAACAACTGCACTGGGGCGGTGGTACGCCGACCTTCATTAATCATGACCAGATGCGTGAGTTGATGCGGGTCACCGGCGAACATTTCAACTTGCGTGATGATGACCTTGGCGAGTACTCCATTGAAGTCGATCCCCGCGAAGCTGACGCGGACACGATCAAGCTGCTGAGAGAAATCGGCTTCAATCGCCTCAGCATGGGGGTACAGGACTTTGACCCGGTTGTTCAGAAAGCGGTCAATCGCAACCAGACCGAGGAAGAAACCGTGACAGTGCTGGAAGCGGCCCGGCAACAGGGCTTCAAGTCTGTCAGCATGGACCTGATCTACGGACTGCCTCACCAGAGTGTTGAAAGTTTCGCGCAGACCCTCGACAAGGTGATAGCCGCCACGCCTGACCGCCTGTCAGTCTTCAATTACGCGCACCTGCCGTCCCTGTTCAAGACCCAGCGGCAAATCAACGAAGCCGATCTCCCGGCGCCGGCCGAGAAGCTGGAAATCCTGCAACACACGATTGAACAACTGGGTGATGCGGGATATATCTACATCGGCATGGACCATTTCGCACGGCCCGATGACGAACTCGCACAGGCCCAGCGCGACAGGACGCTGTACCGGAATTTTCAGGGTTATTCCACACATGTCGATTGTGACCTTGTCGCCATGGGAGCAACCTCTATCAGCAAGGTAGGCGAGAGTTACAGCCAGAATGAAAAGGACCTGGAAAGTTATTACAGTCGTCTCGATAACAATGAACTCCCGGTCTTTCGGGGCATTGAACTCAATCCCG
The DNA here is from genome assembly GCA_030635865.1 of Gammaproteobacteria bacterium. Classification (GTDB taxonomy): domain Bacteria; phylum Pseudomonadota; class Gammaproteobacteria; order UBA9214; family UBA9214; genus UBA9214. Next base: position 5,277 of record DAOVYA010000133.1, read on the forward strand.
ACGACATACTGCGCCGCGAGGTCATCACCCAGTTGATATGTCACTTCACACTGGATATCCAGTCACTGG
>DAOVYA010000215.1 GCA_030635865.1 Gammaproteobacteria bacterium
AAAGGTATAGCATATATTCACCATTTCTCGAGAATCCACTCGATAAACGGCCAACATGGGCGCTCATCTATGGCTGGGCCGATGAAATCCCCCGCGCGTGACTTCAATCTCGTACCGTCAGGTCATTATCAGGTTGCGAACGTCCGGTTTGCGCTGTCTTACAGACATTCAATCCAAGACGCTGAACTTCTAATTTGGGTCGGAAGTCGCCGTTAAGTGCTTGTTTATATTAGAAGCGACTAAACGACCGGGTTGGTCTCGTTTCCGGACTTTCAGGGGAAATTACAGCGGTTTGCTCTGTCAATAACCGTTACAGGTTTGATAGCAACTCTCCATTGTCCTTGATTTCTTTGCGCCATTGCGCGAGATCGGGTTTTCTCTTTGTCCTCTGTGGCAAAAGATTGATCGCGGTCGCGGACCGCTCCTGCAGTTTATCTTTACTGTATGAGTATTCCCCGGCAGTTACCTGTATACCTTCGGCTGGCGTTTCTCGCGCCACTGCTGGAAGGTGTCGTACTTCCGGTATCCACCACTGAGGATGTAATCAAGCACGTTACGCAAGCGGTAGAATTGCACCACCGAATCAACCCTGATGATCTCGCTGCCATCGTTATCAAATACAATCAGCGTTGGCGTATAGAACAAACCCAGTTGCGCGGCCCATTTCTGCGCAGTCGTACGTTCGCCTGCCGGGGTAATCACCGGCGTATCCGCCCAGAAGGATAATTGTACATTTTCCATCTGCTCGAGACGCGTCCTGATCTCCGGGTCTTTCAGGGGCCCGGTATGCAGCACGTCACAGGCATGGCAATCACCCTGCTCAAAAAACACCACCAGTGGCCGTTCTCCCGGAACCCGGCTGCGGTCCAGCATATAGGGACCGGGTATAAAAAAGTCCTCATCGCTGATGTCACCCGGCTTAAACACCAGTGGTACATCGGCCCTCGCCAGGTACTCCCTGAACTGCTCACGCCGGTAGTGACCGTCCGCCACGTATTCCAGTGCCGCACGGAAACGATACGGAGGATAATAACCCCTCAGCCGCAGGGCCTCGTGACCATCGGTGGCATAGAAAACAACAGAAGGGGTGAAGTTGGTTTTCTCACGCGTGGCAAACCGGCTTTCAATCACTTCGTTACCGGACAGGTCGGTGATTATGCGGTAACCATGAATATCCATGCCGATGACGTCAAAGCGCCCCTGCACATAGGGGCGGATATCCTCCTTGCCGAGGTCCTCAAGAAATTGCTTGCAGTAGGCACAATACTTCTGGCCAAAATAAAGAATAATCCCGCTCTTGCCTTCTGCACTCGCTTCTTCCAGGTCTTCCCGCAGATCAAGGAAACTCAGCTTGAACCAGCCGGGTAAAGACAATGGTTCCTCGAGCGGCCGATCATCGAACAGCGGGAAATCATTGTCATCCCCATCAGCCCCAAGCGCCATTGCCGTGCCAGCCGCAAAATACAACAGCAGAACAGCAATAACCCTGGCAATCAGGCGGGACAATGACTTCATCATTCTTCCTCACCAGCACTCTGTCGGCTCAATTACCGGGCCGGTAGCTGGCATAGCTGGTTTCTGTCTCCCACAGGGTAACCCCGGTTACCGGGTAACCCTTGCCGGCTACGTATTCAAAGATCATGCGCGCGATAACTTCTGCGGTCGGGTTCTCGTCCGTGACCCTGACACGTTCACCGGCCTCACTTAATACCGGCAGGAGCGGGTCATCACGGTGCAAAAGCATGGTATGGTCAATCTCCTCATCCAGCCACGACCAGAGCAGCCGCTTGACTTCACTGAAGTCCTCAACCATGCCGCGCTCATCCAGCGTGTTGCTTTCGAATGTTATGACAGCACGCGCATTATGGCCGTGCAGGTGCTGGCACTTACCCTCGTAATTGAGTAATCGGTGGCCATAACAAAACGAGACTGATTTTGATACCTGGTACATGTACTGCATCCAATTATCATACGGTTACAAGGGAGAGTTGAACCAGCATATCTGTTATCGAAGCTAACTGACAGCAGTCAGCACAGGCTCAACACCGAAGCGTATTACTATTCTATGAAGCCTATCCAACAATGGCTATACATAAACCCTATAAAAAATTATTAGAATGCTGACCATGGCAGTAAATCACCAAAAGCACTCACGTTTCTGATGGCCGGTATGCCAACATGGACTGTGCTGGGCGGGGGCTACCAGTCCTACCTGAAGGGTGACTACGATGCCGCCTACGAAGAGTGGCTGCCACTGGCGGAATTGGGTGATGTTGAAGCACAGTTCAACCTTGGCGTAATGTACGATGAAGGCGCTGGTGTGGACCAGGATCTTGCCGTTGCGGCGGGCTGGTATCAGAAAGCCGCTGAGCAGGGTTTTGTCGATGCACAGGCCAATCTTGGCATGATGTACTACAAGGGCCAGGGAGTCCCCTGTGATCACGAAAAGGCTACCGACTGGTTCCGGAAGGCCGCCAGCCAGGGTGACCAGGAAGCCGCCGATTACCTCAAGCAGATAAACCGGCAAGACAGTCCTGAAGACCGTGATACGGTTGCCTGAGGACGTTTGCCCCACCATCCAGGCATCGCCGGAAACACCCGGAGAATCCTCAGGGTACTTGCCATACCACTACTAATCAGTAACTTGTATAATTAATTAAGGAACCTCTGATTTATTCGTCATTGCGAGGAACGAAGTGACGCGGTAAAACAAGCCCCGTCATTGCGAGGAACGAAGTGACGCGGCAATCTCGTAATGAGAGCACCTTAAGCCCGCTGCCAGATTCAGGAGATTGCCGCGCTTCGCTCGCAATGACGGGGTGGGTGAACTCGCAATGACGGGGTGGGTGAGTTCGCAATGACGTATAAATCCGAGGTTACCTAAGACCTGGCAAGCAGCCGATATGACCGTGGCAAACGACATTCAGATCACACCCATTCTTCCGGACCAGCCCTACCCCCTGCCCGGCAGCGTCGTCCGTCCGGAATATGCACCCGGAGAGCGCACAGCGCTGATTGCCGAGATCAAGACGCTGCTCAGGGAGAAAAACGCCGTCCTCGTTGCCCACTATTACACCGATGAAGATCTGCAAATGATTGCCGACGAGACCGGTGGTTGTGTTGCCGACTCGCTTGAAATGGCGCGCTTTGGCAGCCAACACCCGGCCAGTACATTGATCGTGGCCGGCGTCCGCTTTATGGGTGAAACCGCAAAAATACTCAATCCCGAAAAACGGGTGCTGATGCCAACACTGGAGGCGGAATGCTCACTGGATCTCGGCTGTCCACCGGAAATATTTATCCCCTTTTGTGATGCGCACCCGGATCGCACGGTCGTCGTGTATGCCAATACCTGCGCCGAGGTAAAGGCGCGTGCCAACTGGGTGGTCACTTCGAGTATTGCCGTTGATGTCATCAAGCATCTCGACAAACAAGGCAAAAAGATCCTGTGGGCGCCCGACCGTTATCTTGGCAAGTACGTGCAAAAGGTCAGTGGTGCAGACATGCTGGTGTGGCAGGCAAGCTGCATCGTACATGAACGCTTCAAGGCAGAGACCCTGAAAAACCTGTCAAACCACTACCCGGATGCCGCCATCCTGGTACACCCGGAATCACCCGGATCGGTCATTGAGCTCGCAGACGTTGTTGGTTCAACCACGCAACTGATCAACGCGGCAAAATCCCTCCCCAATGACCGCTTCATCGTAGCCACCGATAGCGGTATTTTTTACAAGATGAAACAGGCTGCACCGGAAAAGATATTTATGGAGGCCCCGTCTGCGGGTGAAGGCGCGACCTGCGAGAGCTGCGCCCATTGTCCCTGGATGGCCATGAACCACCTGCGCAATCTTGCCGCAGTACTG
>DAOVYA010000283.1 GCA_030635865.1 Gammaproteobacteria bacterium
CCTCACGGGAGTCGTAGTAGCCGAACTCGGCATTGGCAATGCCGCTCGCAAGCTGGCCGATGATGCTGCCACCATACACACTGAGGGAAGGAAATGTTGGTCTGCCCGATGGCGTGCTGCCTTGCGGACTTTTCCAGTAACCGTTGTAGGCATAGCCGGCGAGTTCCAGACCGCTGACATTGCTGTAAATACGCAGTGCAACTTCGTCATTGGTGAACCAGTCACCCGGCTTGTCGGCCGTAATGACCGCATCACGTCCGGCAATCCGGCCGAGTCCAGGGTTGTAATAGGAGAGGCGGCTGCCGTCCACATAGCGGTCTGCATCAAAGCGGGGTGTGTATACAAGATCAAGGCTGACTGTTTCAAGAAAAGCGGAGAGCTTGAATGCGTCCGAGGGCGCTTTCAGGTATTCGGGGTCGCGGCCAATAAAGAAGGAAGTGTAATCCTTGGGAAACAGGTCGTTAATAAAAAGCAGGTCTCCGCTGCCCCAGGTGAGTATCTGGCGACCGGCCTTGAAGTCAAGTGAGGCAAGCGGGCTAAAACTCAGGTTCGCCTCGCGCAGGTCTACCGGACCATGGCCCTTTTCAAGGTTGCTACTGGTATGTTCAGTGACGTCATCGTAGATAAAGTCGGCTGCAATTACCCCGGAGAGTTTTTCAGTGGCGCCTTCCACGCGAACCTGTATGCGCGCCTCGCTGATCGACGCATTTTTCTCAAACTTGTCATCATGTATGCGTTCCCCGTAGAAGAGTTCTGCAAATCCTGAAATCTGCCACGAGGAGGATTCGATGAACTCACCCTCCAGTTCGGGCAGAACGACATCGGGATAAAACAAGAAGGTGACATTTTGTTCATTTGCACCGGATTCAGGTGGTGCGGCATTACCGGCTGACAGGCAGCCAGCCAGTAGTGTACACATGACTGCCCGTATGCCCGGGCGGCTTGATTTGCAGGTCATTACTGTCTGCGGGTATTATTTGAAAAACTGTTTTGGTGGTTTGCGCAGGTAACGCTCGGTAAAGATGCTCTCCGGGATATCCAGTGTATAGGCAACCTTGAAAAACTGGATAACCGTTTCCCGGCTGGTACGCTTATCGCTCATGCGTGATGCGGTAACGGTCGGGTAGTCATCGATATCCTCGACTTTCAGTGCCTCGTAACTGCGGTAATTGTAATCCCTCTTGTCGTAGTACTCGACTCGCATCGGAATGTACTGTTCACGGTCAATCCACATTTTGTAGTAGGTGAAATCAACCCCTGCAGCGTCCTTCGGCGTACTCTTCAGCACATAGTGCTTGTCGGTTGTACCCAGCAGTTCATGCGTGTCTGCATCGAGTGCACGACCCGAGATATCCTCGTAGAGAAAGTCGGAACCGACAAAGCTGGTGCGCTTGTCGCCGGCGGCAATGCGCCCGACGTAGTCAAGTTTTGGCAGGTACAGCCAACGGTCATCGTCAATATCAACATTTTTCCAGACCAGCAACGACATGCCTTTTACATCAGCCGGGCTGCGCATGTACACGTAATATTTCTGGCGCTCACACGCCTCCTCCGGGCCAATGTTGCTGCGCAGGATCGTGAAGCGGCGGCTGCGTTTATTTCCCTGTTTGTCAGTGATGGTCATCTGGGCCTGCGAACGGCCATCGACACCCTGGTAGTAGGAGCGGCAGTGAGCACGTTCGACGATATCCTCTACCGACGGTGCAGCTGCGCCCTTGTCTATACTGGCACCGGCCATGCTGGTTGCTATCCCCCAGGTGAGTAGTGCGGCCATGCCGGGGTAGATCCATTTACTTGTATCAGTTTTCACAATATCTCTCCGAGTTGATTTTTTTGCTTCAGCCAGATGTTTCCTGTTCAAGCACAGCGTCGTCCTGCTCCTGCTCAAGGTTGCGAACCAGTAGCCCCTCAAACACCTTCAGTAATGCCGGCAGGATGAGTAATGTTGCAATGGCGGAAAACATCAGGATCGATGCGATCAGTATTCCAACGGTGTTGTAGGGCACCAGTGGGGCTGCGAGCAGGGGCAGAAAGCCGATCGAGATGATCAGCGCGTTTCGTGTAATCGCGATTGCAGGCTCCCCGAACGTGTACGTGATAGCTTCCATCAGCGACCCGCCGACAGCATATCGTTGTCGGACCCTGACCATGAAGTGAATTGCAAAATCAACCGCCAGACCGAGTGCCAGCGAGGACAGTACAGCGACCGGCATATCATAGTCTTTGCCGATCAGTCCGATAATCCCGTAAATCAGGACAATCGATACGGTCAGCGGGACCATGGAGAGGAATCCCCAGAGTGGCGAGCGGAACAGTACTGTCATGCACAGGAAGACCACCAGGAAACTGCCGGCGAGCGCATCACGCATACCGTTAACCATCTTGTTCTGCCACACCATGTTGATATGTGTCAGGCCGAACCATTCATGTTTGAGGTCAAGCGGTGGCGGGTTGGCCGAGACAAATGTATCGACGCTGTTGATGACACTGGCCATGTCGAGGTTATCGCCACTGCGCAGTTGCAGCCATATCGTTGCGCGCTGGTAGTCCGGGGTTACAAAGTGCCAGAGGTCATGCGCCCGGTGTCCATTCTGAAAGGTAATCAGTGTTTCGGCTACCTCTCCACTGCTGTTCGGGATGCGGTACTCGGAATCTTTTCCCTCCCTTAGTTCGCGGTGCACCGTTTTCACGATATCGGTAACCGCCGAGGTTTTTCCAACCGCAGCATTGGTTTCCAGCAGGTAATCCTGCAACGCTTGCATCCAGAGCAGTACCTCCGGGTCCTTGAAGATCGTTGCAGAAGCGCGTTCTTCGTCAACCAGGTCATAGATCGTGGCCCATATCTCCGAGTCTTCGTCCGTGGCGCTGCGTTCCTGTTCTGAAATGTAGGTCTCCATGTTATCAAGTAGCGCGTTGCCTGATGTTGACTTGGCGGCCAGCTCGTCAACGGTACTGGCGGCCTGGGCAAATACCCGTTGCGAGGTCTCGCCCGTAC
>DAOVYA010000186.1 GCA_030635865.1 Gammaproteobacteria bacterium
ACACTCACAATTAAGAGGTGCGGCCTTTTATTTTGTTGACATATTTGTCAGTACAGAGCGTTTTCGAGGGTCAGGCATGTCCAAAAGGCGCGTTGTTATAACCGGACTCGGTATTGTTTCACCTGTCGGCAATGATATTGAAAATGCATGGGGGAATATACTGGCTGGCAAAAGTGGTATTGGCCCCATTACCAACTTTGATGCCACAGAATTTCCTGTTCGTTTTTGTGGAGAGGTCAGGGATTTCGATGTTACCCAATACATCGCAGCAAAAGATGCCCGCCGCATTGGGACCTTCATCCACTACGGTATTGCTGCGGCATGCCAGGCGATTAATGATGCCGGTCTTGAGATAAACGAAGCAAATGCAGCGCGTGCCGGTGTAGCGATTGGTTCCGGCATCGGTGGCCTGAAAGGCATTGAGTTGGCCTACCAGGCATACATCGATGGCGGTGCACGCAAGATTTCACCCTTCTTTGTACCCGGTAATATTATCAATATGATTGCCGGTAATCTTTCCATCATGTACGGGTTGAAAGGTCCGAATATCGCGATCGTGACCGCCTGCACTTCTGCAACACACAACATTGGCATGGCGGCCCGTACCATTGCCTATGGCGATGCCGATGTTATGGTTGCCGGCGGTGCCGAAATGACGACCTGCCCAACCGGTATTGGCGGCTTCGCAGCGGCGCGGGCCCTGTCCACGCGAAATGACGACCCCGAGGCGGCCAGTCGACCCTGGGACGCTGATCGTGACGGTTTTGTGCTCAGTGATGGTGCCGGAGTACTGGTGCTGGAGGAGTATGAAAAGGCCCGCGCCCGGGGTGCAGGCATTTATGCAGAGATTGCCGGTTTCGGAATGAGTGGCGATGCCTTTCATATGACGCAGCCATCGAAGGGCGGCGAAGGGCCGGCCCAATGCATGCTCGCGGCGCTGGCTGATGCCGGCCTGGGCTGTGACGAGGTGGACTATATCAATGCACACGGGACCTCGACGCCTGCAGGTGATGTTGCTGAGACCGAGGCTATCAAACGGGCATTTGAATCATGCGCCAGTGATGTTGCGATCAGTTCCACCAAATCCATGACGGGTCATATGCTCGGCGCGGCGGGAGGTGTTGAAGCCGTGTTCACTGCACTGGCCATGCGCGACCAGGTGGCGCCTCCCACCATCAACCTGGATAACCCGGACCCGGAATGTGACCTGGACTATGTGCCAAATACTGCCAGGGATATGAAAATCGATGTGGCCATGTCCAATTCATTCGGTTTTGGCGGCACCAACGGTACCCTGATCCTGCGCAAGCTGGATTGACCCTCATGCATGCCCTGCGTGCCACTGGTACTGCTCCGGGTATCAATAAGCGCTCCCGGCGCGCAGCACCGATAGTCCGGCAAATAGACCGGATTATCAATCTTCTTGAATTGCACAAGCTAAACCCTGTGCGCTATCCGCATTTACTTCAAAGTACGGCAAATGGACGCTATGACATCCTGTTTGCCTTTCCCGGCGACAGTCTCAGACTTGATAACGATGGCAGGCTTCACATGCCCGGTGAAGCAGTGCAGAAGACTGGCGATTTCCTTGATCAGCTGGACAACTGGTGGAGTGGGACCCGCTCAACGGTCTGTGCTGCGGCTGATCTGCCCTTTACCGGCGGCTGGTTCGTATTCCTGGGGTACGAACTGGCGAAGCAGGTAGAGCCATCACTGAAATTGCATACTGCAACGGGTGCTTTGCCTGTGGCGATAGCCACCCGCTTCAAAACAGCGGCCATCGTTGATCATGACAAGGGGATTACGTGTATTGTCGGTGAACAGGGACAGCAACAGTCTATAGAGCAGGTCGTTGCTGATACCCGGACATTGTTGCCGCGGCAGGTGAATACCGTTGCGGAGGTCCATATTGAAGCGGTGCGCGAGGAAGCACCGCAACAGTTCCTCGATGCCGTTGCCCGGATTCATGACTATATTCGCGAAGGCGATGTATTCCAGGTAAACCTGTCCAGGTGCTGGCGTATTCATCTCAGTCAGGCCGTCGAAGCGGCAGTGCTGTATGGCAATCTCGGTATTCATAACCCGTCGCCTTTCAGTGGCCTTGCGAGCTGGCCGGATGCGGCAATTATCAGTTCCTCACCGGAACGCCTGGTGGCTGTTCATGGCAAGACCGTCGAAACGCGCCCGCTTGCCGGTACCCGGCCACGGAGTACAACGGCTGCCAGGGATACCGGGTATTCGGATGAGCTGATGTCGAACCCGAAGGAGCGTGCTGAACATATCATGCTCATTGACCTGGAGCGGAATGACCTGGGTCGTATCTGTGTTCCGGGTTCGATTGAAGTAAACGAGCTGATGGTGCTTGAGTCGTTTGCGCATGTTCATCACATCGTTTCGAACGTGCGGGGCACCCTGAGAGAGGGTGTTCTGCCGGGGCAGGTGATTCGTGCGGTGTTTCCCGGCGGCACGATCACCGGCTGCCCGAAAGTCCGCTGCATGGAAATCATTGCCGAGCTCGAGCAGGACGCACGGGGCGCCTACACGGGATCCATGGGCTATATAAATCGTGATGGCAGCATGGACCTGAATATCCTGATTCGCAGCATGGTGTATTCCGGGAAGGAATTGCAGTTGCGTGCCGGGGCCGGGATCGTGGCGGATTCTGTGGCGCAGGCCGAGCTGGAGGAGACCCGTGCGAAGGCACGTGGGTTGTTGCATGCGCTGGGACTCCACCAGGCATGACGCTCACCATGGCAGCCACGTATGTGAACGGCGTGCCGGGCGATGTTATCCCGGCATCCGACCGGGGCCTGCTTTACGGTCACGGGGTCTTTGAAACCATTGCGATCAGGAATGGCCGCCCGGAACACTGGCTACGTCATATGACTCGTCTCCATGCCGGCTGTACAAGGCTCGGTATTCAGCCGTTTGAGCCTGCGCTGCTGGCGGCGGAAGCAGAAAGCATTATTAATGGCACGGACGAAGGTGTGTTGAAGCTGATTGTGACGCGCGGATCCGGTGGACGCGGGTACCGGGCGGCGGGCTCTACAGGCTGTACCCGGATCATGCAGCTGCATCCCTGGCCGGAATATCCCGCCTCCTGTGCGGAGGAGGGGGTGAAAACCAGGTTGTGCGATATCCGCCTGGGGCGTAATCCTGCCCTGGCCGGCATCAAGCATCTGAATCGCCTGGAGCAAGTGCTCGCAAGGCAGGAGTGGAATGATGCGGACATCCGCGAAGGCCTGTTGATGGACGCAGACGGCAACCTGGTCGAAGGCACCATGAGTAATTTATTCATGGTCAGCAATGGCGTGCTCATGACACCGGACCTGTCCCGGTGTGGTGTGGCAGGTATTGTGCGAACCATTATTCTTGAACTGGCTGAACAGCAGGGGCTGGATTCCCGTATTACGCATATCGGCCAGGAGGCACTGTTCGAGGCGGATGAGGTGTTCCTGACCAACAGCCTGATCGGTATCTGGCCGGTCATTGCGGTGGGTGAAACAACCTGCAGGAAAGGGGACATTACCACGCAACTACAGGGGCTGCTGGCCGATACCACCAATAGCGGCCCGGCTTGGCGGGCGTAATCGGGTTTCCCATGAGTACTGAACAGCGAACCGGTACCAGCAAAAGAAAACTCCTGTTCCAGGTGTTCATTGTGATGACATTGCTACTGCTCGCAGCTGCGGCAATTACGCTGAGCCTGTACCGTAGTTTTCAGGTCGCCGAGATCAGCCTTCCTGAAGAAAGCATGATCTATACCATTCCTGCAGGGACCTCGTTAAAGCAACTTGCCTTCGATCTTCACAGGCGCGGCATCATCGATAAGCCACGATTTTTTATCCTGCTGGGCCGTGAACTGGATGTCGCAAGGCGCCTGCAGGTTGGTGAATACACGCTCGTGCAGGGCATGACACCCCGGTCATTGTTCGATCAGTTGGTCGATGGCCGGGTTATCCAGTACAGCCTTACCATTGTAGAGGGCCAGACCTTCAGGGAAATACTGGACCGTATTTCCAGGGACCCGGTGCTTGAAAATACCCTGGAAGGGTTTGATGACGAAGAAATCATGGCACGGCTGGGGCACCCTGGTGAGCACCCTGAAGGCCGTTTTCTCCCGGATACCTACAACTTCCCGCGCAGTGCCTCGGATCTCGACTTCCTGCGACGCGCCTATAATGCCATGACCGGGCGCCTGCAGGAGGAATGGGAAGACCGGCAGGAGGGGTTGCCATTCGAATCGTCGGAGCAGGCGCTGGTGCTTGCATCAATTGTTGAAAAGGAAACCGGACGTGTTGAGGAGCGACCGATTATCGCGGGCGTGTTTGTCAGGCGTTTGCAAAAAGGTATGAAGCTGCAAACAGACCCGACGGTCATATACG
>DAOVYA010000264.1 GCA_030635865.1 Gammaproteobacteria bacterium
GCAGTGAACACCCAGTTAATACTGTAAGTTGTCATTAAATACAACCTGTTAATCCGCAGTCTCCAAAACGAAAAAGATGCGTATAATGGAATATGTAAACGGGGCAGCCATGCCTTATTATAGCGTCAGGTTCCCTCTGTATTAGCTGGCCGGAATCACGAGGCGGAAGCCATTCACAAAAGATAGTTGAAATGACTGCACACTCAACTTTATAAACTATACTATCTTGGCGGTGGCCCACTATTTACAGAATAATGGTGTTGACGAGCCTGTGTATACAGCGAATACTTGATGCAGTGTGGCAGGACTGTTTCAGTGCTACGTAAAAACAACGTACATAAAATCGGGAAAATTGTAACCTCTTGCTACAACTGCAATGTGGCGGAGTTGTGCCTGCCGCACAACATGGATACCGCCGGCATTGAAAAGCTGGACAAGATTGTCAGGCATCCGGCGCCACTGCATACAGGTCAGCACGTGTTCCGGGCAGGAGACCGATTCCGCAGCCTGTTTGTCATCCGCTCCGGTATGCTGAAAACCTACTGTAACACCGAAGGTGGAGATGAGCGGGTACTGGCTTTCGTCCTGCCGGGGGAACTGGTTGGCCTGGATGGCATATGTGCTGGCCGGCATGAAAGCAACAGCCTGGCGCTGATGACATTGAGTGTGTGCGAATTACCCTATGACTGTCTCGATGAGTTGTGCAGGGAACTGCCTGGGTTGCAAGAACAGATGATGCGCATTGTCAGCAATGTAATTTCCGCTGACCAGAAATCCCGATTGTTGTTTGGCAGGTGCAATTCGGAAGAACGGTTGGCAGGTTTTCTGCTGAATCTCTCAACCCGCTATAAGTTGTGCGGTCTTTCCGCGACTGAATTATACCTGCCGATGTCGCGCCAGGATATCGGCAACTACCTGGGACTTGCCATCGAGACGGTCAGCCGCCTGTTTGCCCTGTTCCAGGAAGAGGATTTGCTCAAGGTAAACCGGAGGGAAATTACGATTACAGACTTGTCGGGCCTCAAGGAGAAGGTGCAAGGGTCTCAGGGAAGCACTTCGGCAGCCGCATCCTGATCCCTGTTAACTTTCGAGAGGCAACAGAAATACTTTTAGCCTGACTACCACCATCAGGTGTGATCTGCCTTGTGTGGCCCGGTATGCTGTACAACGGATTTCAGTTCTTTCATTATCTCACGGAGCGAGCGCGAACCCCTGTTCCCTTCTTCGCTGATGCCGAGACGTTGTACGAGTCCCTGGTAGATATCGGCCGGTAATACATTTTCCAGGTATTCAAGTGCGGTACCGCGCAGATTAATGTCCTTGCTGAAGGCGGCCTGCATGGATATATGGACGGCATCCGGGTCGAGGGTAAGTGCCAGCAGGGTAAACATATGTTCCATGTTGCGATTGATGTGTGGACTTTCCAGATGTTCTACCGGGGTCTCACCCAGGTTCAGTTCCATACTGCGGGACTCCCATTCTTCCATTGAGACCCTGAGTTCTTCGCGCATCGCCGAGTAGACCGTCTCACGTAATATTTTCAGGCTTGCGTTTCTCGAGCGCATCCGTGCCAGCGCCCTTGCACAACTGTAACGCACGTTAAAAGAGGTGTCCCTCATGCCCTGTAATAGTCCGTCAATGGAACGCGGGTTATGGCTGGCCTCAAGGACACCTGGAAGTCGTTGTCGTGCCAGCATCGGCATATCCGGGTCCAGTAACGCATCGGTTAGCTGGCCGGGTATCCTCGGCACCAGCCAGCGTAACTCGGTGCGCACATCATCCGCAATTTCATCGTTTGCCAACAGGGGAATCATGTAGGGTGTGAGACGGACATCGATCAGAGAAGCATTCATGGCATGCAGGATGCGCTCAGTGTCGTTGGAACAAAGATCGGCTATCAGATTTCCCAGGGACGTGCTCTCACCCTCTTCATCAACGGCATATCCTGCATCGGCCTTGCGCTCCTGCATGGCGTTGATTTTCGTTTGCAGGAAGTCTCTTTCTGAATACGCGTTGGACTCCGCCAGGATATGTTTGGTGGTGGCATCGATAATATCTTCATCCTCAATGCGCACAACGCCCTTGCGCAAACTGCTTGCCAGCTGGCTGATATAGCCACGATTGAGACGCGTAATGACATAGAGTGCGAGTATGGCGATAAAAACAGCACTGGCCGCTACAAGACGAGTTGGCAGGTCCGGAAGAAGAAACAGCAAAAACAGGATAACACCACTGCCAATCAGGTCACCGAGCCGGTCACTTGCCACGTCAATGATGGTCTTGGTAGGACGTTTCTTGTGTCGGGGTAATGGCGTATACAGCAGTTCAAAAGCGGAGCGGAAAAAGGAAGTGACAAAAACGGCATGACTGCCACGCATCATGACTATCGTCCAGAGATGCGTCACCAGCGTTCCGAATATTCCGAACAGGGCAACCACGGCGGGTAATATGGCAATTGTGGTACCGATGCCAAAGCGCTGCAAAATGCGTCGACCGAGTAATGTCTGCAAGACAAAACCCAGCACCCCGACGAAGGCATAAAACGATCCAAAGAATGCGACCAGCGACTCCGTATCCTTGTAGTGGGCAGCCGCTTCGGCCTTGAATGCGTAGTCCACCAGCGCCGCCATGACTGCAATCAGCACCATGAGGGCTGCCATCCACTGGAGATACGGGGTATGTGTGATGATCGTGAAAGCGGAGCGGGTCTTGACCTTATGATCCATCGGCGCTGCTCTGGTTTGCGTGCCAATCCCCTTGACGGCTACCAGGCAGATCATGTGCAAACCGCTCAGGAACAGCAACATGCTCCGTACATTTAACTGGCTGGCGACCGTGTCTGCCAGCATACCTCCTATGACGCCACCAAGCGTGGCTGCGGCAGCAATGCGGGCGACCCGCTGTTTCGCTGAATGCGGGTCAAAACGTTCATTGATAATCGACCAGAAACCGCTGATCAGGATGGCACCAAAAACGGCCATGTGCAGGTACAAAACGATAGATGCGATCCCCGGTTTATAGTCGAGTAATACCCATTCACCAATAAAAAGAACAGCACTCAGCCCGAATACGCCGGGAATCAGTCTGGCGGGATTGATATGCGAAAGTAACCGCGACATCAGCAGCACGCCCGCCATGGAGACAATGGCAGCCGCGATTACCATCTTGGGAAGATTGGTTA
>DAOVYA010000229.1 GCA_030635865.1 Gammaproteobacteria bacterium
AGAAGTCCGGGGATGTATATGGACTTCCTCCCTGGTACCGGTCCTTCGAACCTGTACCCGAGCTACTTCGGAATATGTTAATGATTAATGCAATGCTTAATAAATTAACACTTGTGTTACTTCTTACCCCTAACCTTTCACTTTTCGAGATGTGATTAATATTGGCGTTATAAGTTTTGGGTCAGGAGCTGTTTTATTCCTGGTCCTGACCCTGGTCCTGCTTACCGGCCAGCATGGTCGGTCGCGCAAGAATGCATTGAAGTTTGCCTCGATAGTCAGCACCGCCTGGCTGGGTTTTACTGCGCTTTCAATTTACTACGAAGGGCCTTTCTTTTCCTACCTGGTTGAACCTGTACGAAGTTTTTCATGGCTTCTTTTCCTTGGTTATGTGCTCGTTTCTTCTGTAACAAACGCCCATCTTGCAGTCCAGCGGTTTCGCAGGGCAACTCTGTTTGTGGTGGGCTTCACGATACTGCTCGTAGCTATAGTGCTGTTGCGTCTCTTCAAGGGGGCGGCGGTAACGAATTTCCACGGTATTGATATTCTCTATGCTGGTTTTCTACTGCTGTCAGTTGCAGGTATTGTGCTGGTTGAGCAAATTATGCGTAACGCTCATGTGGAGTCTCGCCGTGCTGTTAAATATCTATGCATCGGGCTCGGTATTATGTTTGCCTACGATTTCTACCTGTACTCCACTGCGCTGCTTTTTCAGAAACTGGATGTCGCTATCTGGGAGATGCGCGGTTTTGTGAACGGCATGGTAGTGCCTGTACTGGCGATTGCAATCGCACGTGATCCGAGACTTTCTCTGGATATATTTGTATCACGCCGCATGGTTTTTCACACTACGGCGTTGCTGGGCACAGGTTTATATTTGTTGGCAATGGGCCTTGGTGGTTATTACATCAAGTTTTATGGTGGAGAATGGGGGACGGTTGTACAGATTGTTTTTATGTCCGGGGCTGGCCTTGTCCTGATGGTCGTGTTCTTTTCAGGTCGTGTACGGGCCAGTCTGCGTGTCTTCATTAATAAACATTTCTTCCATTACAAGTACGATTATCGGGATGAGTGGTTGCGTTTTATTCGCACATTGTCGTCCGGGCAGCCGGATGATCGTTTGCGCGAACGGGCAATTCATTCAATAGCAGAGATCATTGATAGTCCCGGTGGTATTTTATGGATGCGGCGTATGAACCGTTTTATACCGGTTTCCAGTTGGCAAATGGAAGTATCAGAGAATGATGTACTGAGCAGCGATCATCCACTGATTAAATTCATGACAGCACGTGAATGGCTGGTTGATATTGATGAGTATGAGCGTGATCCGGAACTTTATAACAATCTTGAGCTGCCTGAATGGCTTGAAAACATGGCGCGCGCCTGGCTGATAATCCCCTTGATCGTGCATGACCATATGATCGGTTTCGTGGTATTGGCACGCTCGCCGGCCCAGCACCATTTTAACTGGGAGGATTCAGATCTTGTAAAGACGGCCGGTCGACAGGTGGCTGTACACCTGGCGCAGCTGGATGCGTCGCAGGCGCTGGCCGAAGCAAAACAGTTTGAGGCATGTAATCGATTGTCTTCCTATGTCATGCATGACCTGAAGAACCTGATTGCGCAATTGTCACTGGTGGTGACCAATGCCGCCAGGCATAGCGGTAATCCCCGTTTTATGGAAGATGCCATTACCACGGTCGATAATTCTGTCCACAAAATGAATCGGTTATTGTCCCATTTGCGTAGCGACACAATCCAGGAAAAAGCGGCAGATTCAATCGAATTATGCGCAACACTTGGTGATGTTGTTAAAACCATGTCGAATAACAAGCCTGTTCCCAGTCTTGACTGCCAGGCTGCCGGAATACATATCAATGCCGATGCGGATCGTTTTGGTGCCATAATTGGCCATCTGATTCGTAATGCCCAGGACGCCACGGAAGACGATGGCCAGATCATTGTGCGCCTGTTCAAGCTTTCAGATCGCGCCATTATTGAAGTGCAGGATACTGGCTGCGGGATGGATGAGGCGTTTATTAAAGAACGCCTGTTCAAGCCATTCGACAGTACCAAGGGCAAGACTGGCATGGGGATTGGCGTATATGAGGCGCAGGACTATGTGTACAAGCTGGGGGGCGATCTGGAAGTTATCAGCAGGGTTGGAGAGGGCACAACGTTCAGGATACGTTTGCAGATTAGCGATGCCAGCGAAAATGACGTAAAGTAAATACCGATGGAAGTCGATAGCCAGACAGATGGATACACCTACAAGAAAATTGCTCGTAGTTGAAGATGACCCTGGGTTGCAGACGCAGCTCCGCTGGTGCTTTGAAAACTATGAAGTAGTCATTGCCGGCGACAGGAAAGCTGCGCTTGAAGGGATCAAACAGTACGAAACACCTGTAATTACCCTGGATCTCGGTCTTCCACCGGATGCGGATGGGACCAGCGAAGGTTTCTCCCTGCTGGAAGACATTCTGCTACAGGCCCCGCATACCAAGGTGATTGTTGTAACAGGCAATAATGACCGTGAGCATGCCACCAAATCGGTTGCCATGGGGGCGTATGATTTTTTCTACAAGCCGATTGATGCAGATATGCTCGAACTGATCGTGAATCGCGCATATCGCGTTTACGAACTGGAGGAAGAAAACAGGCGCCTGAGTACCCGGCAGCCTGAATCACCCCTTGAAGGCGTTATCAGCGGGAGCGACAGCATGTTGCAGGTGTGTCACACGGTTGAGAAGGTAGCGCCGACGGATGCAACTGTCCTTGTGCTGGGTGAATCCGGTACCGGCAAGGAATTGCTCGCCAGGGCCCTGCACGAACTCAGTGCGCGCAAGAATGGCCGGTTCGTCGCTATAAATTGTGCGGCCATACCGGAAAATCTGCTCGAAAGTGAGTTATTCGGTTACGAGAAAGGTGCTTTTACCGGTGCAGCAAAACAGACACCGGGAAAAATAGAAACATCCTCGGGCGGTAGTCTGTTCCTGGACGAAGTTGGTGACATGCCGCTGCCGCTGCAGGCCAAGTTGTTAAGGTTTTTGCAGGAACGGGTCATAGAGCGGGTTGGGGGTCGCAAGGAAATCCCGGTTGATGTGCGTGTGATCTGTGCAACCCACAAGGATTTGCATGAAATGATACGCCAGGAAGCTTTCCGGGAGGATCTATACTACCGTATCAGTGAGGTTTCTATCAGCATACCTGCATTGAAGGATCGGGAAGGAGATGCCTTGCTGCTGGCGCGTGTTTTCCTGGAACGGATCAGCAAGCAACAGGGCAAGAAAGGACATCGTTTCAGCAAGGATGCCATGGTGGCGATCGAGACCTATGCATGGCCGGGCAATGTTCGGGAACTTGAAAATCGCGTCAAGCGCGCTGTCATTATGGCCGAGCACAAACAGATTACTGCCAGTGACCTGGAGCTGGGCGGCAATTCCCCCGATGAGCTGGCAACATTTAATTTGCGGGAGATCCGCGACCGTTCAGACCGGCAGGCAATTGTACGTGCCTTGAATCATGTCGGTGGCAAGATATCGCAGGCGGCGGAATTGCTGGGGGTCAGTCGCCCGACCATGTATGATCTGCTACGGAAGTTTGGGTTAAAGCCCAAGTAAAAAA